>JAFAVL010000684.1 GCA_019242465.1 Chroococcidiopsidaceae cyanobacterium CP_BM_RX_35
TTTGGGTAGGGAGCCAAGTCAAATACAGTTCCACTATGGTCCTCGCGGCAAGCCATCACTGACGCCAGCTAGCGTGGCAAGCTGGCTCCGGTTTAATTTGTCTCACTCTCAGGGGCTCGCTGTTTATGCCGTCACGCGTGATCGCGAGATTGGGATCGATATCGAACACATCCGCCCGATGCCCGAAGCAGCACAGCTTGTATCACGCTTCTTTTCTGCCCAAGAGAATGCTATGTTTCGTACCCTGCTTCCCAGCCAGCAACAAACAGCATTCTTTCGTTGTTGGACACGCAAAGAAGCTTACATAAAAGCGGTGGGAGATGGATTAGCCTTGTCCTTGGATCAGTTTGACGTCTCGCTTTCTCCTGATGAACCAGCGAGACTTTTAGGCATCAAAGGCGATCACGCTGCCGCCACTCGCTGGTTTCTTCAAGAGCTAACGCCTGCACCTGACTACATTGCTGCTCTGGCTGTAGAAGGACAAGGCTTTTGTATACAGTGCTGGCAATGGGTGGAGTAAAAACCTATCAATTTGCGTAGTGAGCCATGGGCATAAAGCATAAAGGAGCAGAACATGACGTGGATAGAGTTGAGCCTCAACACAACACCTGAGGCAGTAGATTGGGTAAGTACGCTGCTGGCTACAGCTGATTACCCTGGTGAACTCAATATCAAAAAATACGTTGAACATCCATCAAACAACTTAACCGCTCAAGACGTAGTTCAGCCTCTTTGGGCGTTCACGATTTACCTGTATCTATTCAAAAATGGCACTGTAAGCACACAAATAGAAGAAATCGAGAATCTGCTTTTGCCTTTACGTCGCACAGGACTGGCTTCTGCACTTCAGCTTACTAGGGTTGAGGAGAAACCAGCACAAGTAGCTGCACTCAGCCCCCCCGTTCGTCAAATTGGGCAACGGTTCGTTGTGTTCACTCCCGACACGCCCCTAGAGACTGAGGTCGTAGACAAAGTAGCCTTAAAGCTTAGCAAAACCCTCGCCTTCGGTAGCGGTTTACATCCAACGACAGTTGTTAGTCTCCAACTCCTTGAGCGGTATATTGTTCCCGATATGTATGCTCTTGATCTGGGAGCCGGTTCAGGGATTTTGAGTGTAGCGATGGCCAAGCTGGGGGCAAAGGTTTTAGCACTAGACAATGACATGATTGCTGTGCAAGCCACTCAAGATGCTGTCCGTCAAAATGGGGTAGAGCAGCGGGTCGTGGTCATGGAAGGGAGCTTGGGACGCGGCAACGAACTGGGGCATTGGCTTGGTGGGAAGACCGTAGACAATGTACCAACCATTAGCACCACAGCAACCTTTGACCTCATTGTCGCAAATATCCTGGCACGGATACATGTTGCCCTTGCCGATGATTTTCGATACGCCCTTCGTCGGGCAGGAATCCTAATTACAGCTGGTTTTACCACCGATTATGAGGATGAAGTTAGTGCAGCTTTTATCGAGGCAGGATTTGAAGCCGTTGATTGTGAACGATTTAACGAATGGGTAGCACTTGCCCATCGTCTGAAAGCATAGCGATGCTGCCAAAGCATCCATTGTTTGCCGGTGCTTTAAATGCTACCGCAACCTCAAGGCGGCGAGCAGAAGATGATTATCTTACTTCATATACCTATTAATTTTTTGAAGCTATGACGTACTCAATGCAAAATCGAATCGTTCTGATTACAGGTGCTAGTAGTGGGATTGGTGCATCCTGCGCCACACTCTTTGCAGACGCTGGAGCCAAACTGATACTGGCAGCTAGACGCAAAGAGCGACTAGAGCAACTTGCTGATGAACTGCGTCAGAAGTACCGTTGTGAAATTTATCTGGTGCAACTTGATGTCAGTTCGCACTCCTCAGTTGCAGCTGCCCTTTCGTTCCCCCCATCTTGGTCGGATATTGATGTGTTAATTAATAATGCTGGTCTAAGTCGAGGATTAGATAAGCTTTATGAAGGCGATATCCAAAATTGGGAGGAGATGATTGATACCAACATTAAAGGCTTGCTTTATGTGACCCGGGTAATTGTTCCAGGCATGGTGAGTCGTGGCAAAGGGCATGTGGTCAATATTGGTTCAGTGGCGGGACATCAAACTTACCCAGGTGGCAATGTTTATTGCGCAACGAAAGCGGCGGTGAGAGCTATTTCAGAAGGACTGAAGCAAGATTTATTGGGAACACCTGTGCGAGTTAGCTCTGTAGACCCTGGCTTAGTGGAAACCGAGTTCAGCGTAGTGCGGTTTCATGGCGATGCGGAGCGAGCCGACAATACTTACCAAGGCATGACTCCATTGACACCTGACAATATTGCCGACATCATTCTGTTCTGTGTTACACGACCAGTACATGTCAATATCAATGATGTGCTGGTGATGCCAACCGATCAAGCGGGTCCGACACTCGTCCATCGACGGGTATAGGTAGGCGTCATAGGGCTCTATCTGGAGTTAGAGGTAATGGCAATTAGAGTTTAGCCACAATGCCAAAGGTAACTAAGTAAGCTATGTATGAAGCAAATTGAAGCTATTGTTGCCAAAGTCGATGACCTGCAAGACGGTGAAATGCAGCAGGTGAGTGTTGGTGACATAGACGTATTGTTAGCACGAGTGGATGGAAAGTTTCATGCTGTCGGAGCGTATTGTAGCCACTATCAAGCTCCGCTAGCGCAGGGAGTATTGAGTGGAAATCGCGTTGTTTGCCCTTGGCATAATGCCTGTTTCAATGTAGCGACTGGAGATCGGCAAGAACCACCTGGGTTAGATGCTCTCACTCGTTATCAGGTGCGGGTTGAAGGTGAAAATATCGTTGTCTGTCTACCGGAAGAGGCACAGGGGCTGCGAACTCCATCAATGGCTCAACATGCTCCAGAAGCTGATGGACGCATATTTGCGATCCTAGGGGCAGGCGCAGCAGGGGCTCACGCAGCGGAAACCTTGAGAGAGACTGGATATCAAGGGCGGGTTGTTATGGTGACTAGTGAAGACCAACTACCCTACGACCGCACATGGCTGAGCAAAGATTACTTCATTGATCAGGTTTCTAGAGAACAGGTACCACTCAGATCGTCTGACTTTTACAAAGACTACGATATTGAAGTTTTGCTTAACAAACAGGCTGTGCATGTAGACGCAGGCGCAAAGCTCATCACCTTTAAGGATGGTGACACGCTGAATTATGACGCACTGCTCTTAGCTACAGGCGGCAAGCCCCGCCAACTTGATGTGCCTGGTAAGGATTTGCAGAATGTCTTCACACTGCGGAGTTTTGAGGATACCAATCGGATTCTGGCAGCAGCACACAAGGATGCACGGGCTGTGGTCATTGGGTCAAGTTTTATTGGCATGGAAGCTGCCGCTGGTTTAACTCAGCAGGGGTTAAAAGTTACAGTTGTTGCATCATCGCTCCCCTTTAAGAAGATCCTGGGCGAGGAAATAGGGCGAGTGTTTCAACAAGTTCATGAGGAGCAAGGTGTCTCCTTTCGACTAGGAAGGAAAGTAACTCAGCTTGCAGGCAACGGCAAAGTGGAAGCGGTAATCTTAGACAATGGCGAAAAATTGGTTGCTGACCTTGTTGTCGTTGGGATTGGTGTGCAGCCCGCAACGGAATTTCTAGAAGGCGTAGAATTGCACCCAGAGGATCAGAGTGTGCCAGTGGATGAGTACCTCTGCGCTGCCCCAGGGCTCTATGCTGCTGGCGATATTGCTTGCTACCCTGACTGGCGTACAGGCAAAGCGACTCGGATTGAACACTGGCGGCTTGCCGCCCAGCATGGTCAAGTTGCCGCGCATAATATGGCAGGGCAAACTGTCAAGTTTATGGGCTTGCCTGTTTTCTGGACGATGCAGTTTAAATTTCCATTACGCTACGTTGGACACGCCGAGCAGTGGGATGAAATTATCTTTGATGGCAAGCCCGAAGAGCGGGAATTTATTGCTTTCTACATCAAGGATAACCAGGTGCTGGCAGCAGCAACTAGTCAGCGGGATACAGAAACAGCAGCAATTTCTGAACTGATGCGCTTGAATCAGATGCCGACACCAGAAGCATTGCGTAATGATTCAGTTGATTTGGTAAAGCTTGTGAAATTGGCTAAGCGCTGATTCACTGTATCCGCAGCAGTAGCAGCAAAGTCTGGAACAAACCCACCATAAACCCCAAAAGACCGCCTAGATTAACGATTGCCTGCAATTCATTTTTCACAATCCCCTGAGTTGCTAGCTCTAACTCTGCCGCCGAAGTTGACTTGATCCGGTCAATAATCACTTGGTCAATTGCCAGAATCGGGATTGCCTGAGCTACGAGTGCTTCCAAGTCTTTTTCTAAGTAACGCTCTAGAATCAAGGCTAACTCTTGGCTAACGGCTTCTAAGGAACTATTGACAGCGGTTGAAGTTCGCAGGCGATTAAGCAGCAAAATGGCAATATTGTCCCAATTGATGGAGTTACTCAATCCTTGCAGCAGATCGGACCCTCCTGTTTGGACATAGCTGCGGATACTGTCTCGGATCGTCTTCCGCAACTGCCGCACTGTCGAAACGGGCAAGTTTTGTAAGGATACATTTTGCAGCCAATTCTTCAGGCGATCGCGCACTCCCAAGGTTTGAATCACCTCTGCTAGGCGAACATTTGTTGTATCTTTCTCATCCAAACAAAAAGTCCGCATGCGGCTGAGGGTATTGCGTAGACCAAACATATTAGCCACTACCCAGTAGGTGCCACTTGCCTTTTCTCGAAAGCTTTCGTCAATCAGTTGAATTGTGCGGTCGGTGAGAAAGTCAATGATGAGTTGCCGCACCACATCTGGTGGCAACACCACTTGCAATAGCCAATCTGCTAGCTTCGAGGCTTGCTCTTCGCTTAGCTGAAAGTCTAGCAACACTTGGTCAAAAATCTGGTTGATTTGAGCTTCTAGAAAGTCTTCTCGCCGAGCTAGAACCTTGAATAACCGTGGCAAAGATTGTCCTAGTAAATCCCGGAGAATGCCAGCCAAAATTTTGGCAGTTTTCTGCTCCTTATCTAATCTGACTTGGTCAAGTGCTAATCGCAACAACCAAAGAATTCCTCCTTGGATACGCTCTGGTTGCAGCAGCCGTCTTGCCAGGTTCTGTAGTTCTCCTGGTGTCAGCAGCGAGCCCATGATCGTTTCCGAAATATTCTTAGCTAGGCGCTCCTGGTTGCGGGGAATCAAGCCAGGAGTAAAAGGTAGCTGCCGCTTGCCAAGGTAAATAGCTTTGTAGGGGCGGAACAACATTTTAATGGCTATATCGTTTGTGAAATAGCCAATAATGCCCCCTGCTATGGGAGGACTGATGTAAAGCAACAGGTTAGACCAATCCACAAAAGCAATCCAGGAGAAATGAGGGATTTCAAATTTGCGACTTGGGACTCAAGGCTTCGCCGGAGGTGGCTCCGGCACGGCGAATGAAGGCGAAACCGCCGTTCTCCCGGAGGCGACCTCCGGGCGGACGATAAAGCCTCCGGGAGACCCACAGGCAACGTCCTTGAGAACGGCGGGACGAGGGAGCCTCGTCCCAACCGCACGGACGCTCTTATGGTCGAGCGCATCGACCCCAACGCCCTCCTCGACTCAAGAGCGCAAGCTCATCTTGGATCTAAGATCTAAGACTTAGTGATCGCCAATACTCCCATCATACCGTTGACAATGGCATAGTGCGTGGCAGCAGTAAACCCCACTTGATGGGCAAATTCAACCTGCTCTGCTCCTGTTGGAAATCGGTCGAGGCTGGGATTGATGTATGCGTATTCTTCTGTTAGACCAAACTGCTGTGCCACTGGCACGACGATATTTTGTAGATACCACTGCTGAAAGGTTCTCAACTGGGGATTGCTAGGGCGATGGAAGTCTAAGATAGCAGCTCTGGCACCAGGTTTGAGAATGCGATGTAATTCTTTGAGACTGCGGGGAATATCTGTGACGTTTCGTAAACCATAGCCCATGGTGGCAGCATCGAAGTAGTTGTCTGCAAAGGGTAAATCTAATACATCTGCCTCAACCCAGGTAATTGGGGGATGCGGGTATTGACGCTGTGTCCGCTCTTGGGCAATTGCTAGCTGCGCTGGAGCAAAATCCACTCCATACACACGACCAGTTTTTCCTACCCGCCGTGCTAGTTGCAATGTCAGATCGCCACTACCACAGCATAGATCGATACAAGTATTGCCAGGTTGAGCATAACTCCACTTCACCGTCATCTGCTTCCAGATATGGTGCTGTCCCAGACTCAACCAGTCGTTCATCTGGTCGTAAACTGGGGCAATGCGGTTAAAAATGGCGCGAATTGAATTGGCGGTCATTTGTTAATGCTATCACCCAAGCTGTACGGTATTGCTGAATTAAGAGATGCTTGGTCTTGGTCGAAGGTGTATTACTAAGCTACCCACATAAGGCAGGACGCCCGATCTAGCAAGCAGATTGAGCTTGCTTAAAGCAGCAGCCGGAGTAGAACTCCGGCTGCTTTGAGGAGATTGTCAGTTTATGCACGGTACATTGGATAAGAAGATAGGTCATGTACCCAACTTACGCTGAAATTATGACTCAACTACCACCTGATGATTCTGAGACATTGCTGCAATCGCTGCGGCAAAAGCAAGGCAATTGGGTGGAATGGGGAAAAGCGTGCCAGCAGTTGCAAAAAAGCGGTTATAGTCCTCAGGCAATCTTTGAAGCGACTGGATTTGAGCCAATCCAGCAAAATCAAATTATTGTTGGCTCCCAAGTTTATGCCTCATTAGAGCAAGCTGGGGTATCAGAGGCAGTGCGATCGCACTACAACCACAAGGGCAGCGATATTTTGTACGAATTTCGTCTACTTACCCAACCAGAAAGGGCGGCAGCTGCCGAGTTAGTTGTGCAACACCAGCTAAACGCTGACGACGCTCGTGAGGTGGCAAGAGCCATCAAAGAATTTGAGTATCTCCGCACCCTGCCAGCAGGGTTTTCCAACCATCCAGGTGATGCCGTCGCTTACCAGTGTTGGAAACTCGCCCGCCAAAAAACTGAACTGCAAGATCGCTCCCGTCTGATTGCCAAGGGCTTAAGATTTGCCCACACTCAGAGCGCCCGCCAACAGATCGAGCAGTTGTTAGTTGACTTCACCGTAGAGCCTAAGCGCCCAGCCCCCAAACTACCGATCTATCGAATGGAGTCTGAGGAGGAATTGCCCCGTCTCGTACCAGTAGTAGGTCAGATGCCCTTGAAGGCAACTGACTTACAAGCTGTCCCCTTGGTGGAGGAGATTGAACCATTTAGCTTAGTCAAGTTTGCTGGTGAGCAGGCTTGGGTCCCTTTGCCTGGATGGCAAGTCGTGTCGAGTGCAGAAGACCCAGTTGCTATTTTGTGCGACAGCGATCGCCTGCCCAATCAGACCACCAGCACTCCAGAAACTGTCTTAGTGGTTATAGATCGGTCTAGGCGGCAGTGGGATGTCGATAGTTACTTCGTCGTTGACCAGTCAGGGCAGTTAGAGTTTCAGTGGTTTGAAACTGAAACCGCTCAACTACTTTTAGGGCGAGTCATCATCGTCGTCCGTCCGAAAAGAGTTCTTGATGAAGAACTCGCCAAAGATGCCTGGCAAATCGACGAATAAACCTTGCCCTAGCATGTAATATCTAGAAGGCAACTTTCGTCTGTTGCGACAACTTTGCCTAACACAATGTTAATTCAGGAGCTCCTCATGTCCCCCAAAGCCACTCCCGTCCGCCCGGCTGTCCTGCTCACTATTATTGCCGAAACAGTGCTGCAAGACCGTCTTATCCATCTGCTGAAAGGTCATGACGTAAGTGGCTACACGATCAGCCAAGTCCAGGGTGAAGGCGGACATGGCAGACGGTTTGGAGACATGGCAGGCTACAAAACCAACATTGAAATTAAAACAGTTGTGTCACAGGAAGTATCTGATGCTGTCCTTCTAGAATTGAAAGCGCATCAAGACCAGCATGGTATGATAGCCTTCCGACAGAATGTGGAAGCCTTAGACTGAGAGTGGTCAAAGAGGCAGGGGAGCAGGGGGAGAAAAACACCAGTCTATTTCTCGTTCTCAGGCAGAATTTTAGGAATGCCTGGTTTGAAATCATAGCTTTCAATCTAGGATGGAAGGTAGAGTATGCTCGGAATTAGCTTCCAGTAGAGTTGAGGAACAAATTCAGCATCTTCTTTGCCTCCCTGCTCTCTGCCTCTTGTCTAACCAAAATTAAGGATTAATAGTGTCATTGCTAGTGTTCAGTGAACCACCATAGACGAATATGTTAGTGAGAGAAGCAATCGCGCCAGCAGCGTTGCTATTAGTAACGGTTGAATTTGTCAGGTTGAGATTCCCGCCTTGGTTATAAATTCCAGCTGCGAAGCCACCTGGCGTAGTAATGGAATTTCCGTTAAATGTGGATTGATCGATTGTCGTTGGACTGCCCTGGTATGTAACACGAATCAATCCGCCACCAAATTTATTCGCTTGATTGTTATTAACTTGGTCACCACACAAAGAAACAGTCGGTTGATTTCCGTCGATATAAATCCCGCCACCATTGCCGCCGTTGCCAGGATTACCGCCAGTACCTGTTGCCTTGTTACCGTTGACTGTGCTGTTGACCAAAATAAAACTGTTGCCTAGGTTACCCAAACCTCCACCGTTACTCGCTTGATTGCCTTCAAAATCACTACCAACAATAGTTGTTGTTCCAGTACCGATGGAGTAGATTGCACCACCAGCCGCATCTTGTCCTGATGCTGGACCTGCGTTATTGGTAAATTTACTATTGATTACATTTAAAGTTCCCCCATATCGGTAAATTGCTCCACCACCTGGCGGTGTGCTTGGGTCAGGATTATCAGGTCCATAACCGTTTGCAAGAGTGATATTCTGTACAGTCAAGGTTGGGCTAGATGCTTCAAAATTCTTAGTATCGATGATCAAATGTCTGACTTTACTACCTCCATCTAAAGTCACGAGGTTTCCGCCATCAATAACGGTATCTTGCGTAATTGTTTTTGGTGAAGTCAAAGTTAAAGTGTAGGGGGAAGAGCCGCAATTAAAGGTGATAGTTCCTCCCTTAGCTATCGCCTGATTAAAAGCATCCTCACTACAGCTATTGGCAGTTCCATTTCCTACAACATTACTACTGCTTGATGTATTTACAGGACTAATAGGCGAAGCACAATCCGCTAAAACTGGACCAGCACTGAACACTAAAGCTAGCCCTGACAGCAGCAAATAACTTTTCCAAAACAAATTCTGATTCTTCATCGGATAACTCCTAAGTAAAACATGATGTAGTACCGTTCGCGTATGCACGAGTAGAACTGCTCGAGCACGAACAGAAATTGTCAACGATACACCGCCCTGTACCGGGATGAAAGCAACAGCAATTCGCAGTGACTTATTGTCAGCCTTGTTACTTGAATTTGGATAAATTTATCCAGATTTAGCCAGAGAGTAACTATATAAGAACAGTATTTTTTAAGCTATTGACTACCGTCAGTAAATCGAGAGCTAGGACGATATCAATGCAGATTATTGTCGTTCTGATACGCTCACTCTAGTAGGATTTAGCAACACGAATTGACCTTTTTCAAGGTTTTCTAGACTCGCCTTGATTCTGAAGATAGCTAACCTGACTCTGTGTCTGGAGATGAAGTTGCTAAACAGCCAAGAGCTGTTATGTAAAAATCTTGGCTCAACCAGTTTCTCTTGAAGTCAACGGTACAGCGCCTTTGCACAGCGGGACCTGCACATGACCCCTTCCGCGGTAACTGTTTCATTCACTCATCCTCACAATACAGTTTTTCCTGATACAAGTCACACAATGAATCAAAAACATCGTGGTCTTTGACTTGCAAAATTCTAGGAACAAAAAGTTACAGCACTCAGTCTTTACAATCGTTACTTCTCGGAATAGATTCGCATATATCGAATATAAAATCAAGTTAAAAATAGCTTCTAAAGATTTTTTTAATATTTTGCTATATTTCTAAGTTTAACTATATTTCTAAATTACTAAATAACGGTAGAATAATTATTCTCAATAATCTTTGCTGAAACTGCTTAACCTAGATTAAATTACTTAATTGCAAGCATTATTTTTGGCATCAAGCATGGAATTATTTCAGTATTCATTTGAAAAAACTACTTGAATCACTGTTGATCTCACATCTTGGATTTGGCGACTGTAAGTCGCGACTATACATACAAAACCCACGTAAGCGAGTTTAAAACCCTCTAGTTTCCGTAAGTCTGCCTGCCCGGACTTAGCTTGTATAGCTGCGATTTCCAGTCGCCAAGGCTTGATACAAGACATAAGTCGATCTTAAATCTGACCAACTTCAAGCCTGAAATCATACAATTGACCTTGACTTAACAACAAAATTCTTGTCTACTCCTAAATTTAAGGAAGAAGACTTTTTGAAATTTTGCTAATTACTAAATTTTTGACAAGTGAATTTTGTATTAGCCAGAGAGGCTTCCTTCAAAACACTAGATTCAGAAGCCATGAAGATGTCCAAGAAAAGTGCTAAAGAAGTTTAATTTATGTTTGATATTCAAAAAAACTTAAAACTTGTCTTTTGGCGGCTGCGCGATGCCTATTTTGATTAGAGTCTTCTCTAGTTCCTTGAGGAATCCAAAATCCTCCTGAGGCAGAGGTTGGATAACACTTCCGTACGAATTTACCCCTACGGGCTGCTGCTCAAGGAAGGAGAACGCCTGCCGGAACTGATACGGCTCTACCTTGACTAGCGAGTCAAAGTGGCAAGGAACAATTTGTTGGAAATCCCAATTCGCTACCCGAGTTGCCCAGTGAATGGTTTTCCTCGGTGCCTGACTAAGAATGAGCGTCTGTAGAATAGGTGCCACAAACGGACGCCCGCCCCCTCGTAGGGCATCAAAGGACTGCTGCCAATTGTCTTTCCACCTGAACGGAAACAGACCGAAATACGCCTTCAATGAATGATCTGGTGCTTGTAGGACATCGCGAAGCACCTGCCCTAGTCCGCTTGTCTCCACTGCGCTCGGTTGGAAGTAGACGGCAAACAGCGAGATGCGCTGCCATCCCTTGCGACGGTTTGCCGGATTGTCCTCGACAATATCGAGTGCATTGTCCCTAGCATGGAACAGCAGGGGATACGGGTCAAGTTGGACAATCGCTGGCGGCTCTTCTGGCACAGAAAGCACAGAATCGGTCACGAGCAGGGTGCGTGATCGCTTGTGGAAAAATGCCACTTCCTCAAACGACCCCCGACCGAGATTGATGTCTAATATTGCGTAATCAAACTCACGAGCAAAGGGGGCATCAGCACTATCTGCTGGAAGCACCTGTGTCCTTCTTTGAGGAAAACCGAGCCAACTCAGAGGAAGGTTTAGCGGAAAGCTCCACTGATTTGGAGCTACAAAAACCTGTGCGTTCGCAAAGCGTCTAGCGAAAGGACCAATGAAAACCTTATGTTCCAAGCCAGAACTGGTAGGCAGGATGATATATTTGACATCGCCATGCTTTGCTACCAACTCTTTGACAAGCCGAACGCACTCTGGAGTCGGAGCAACTGGCGCGTAAACGAGGAGACCGCCTGTTTCAAGCTTCACGACAGTCATGCGAATCGGCACAATAGCGTATAAGAAACCCTGTAGCTGGTCGAAGATCCAGATTGTGTCCTTCACCACTTCTTGGCAGAGTGTACGCCGTCTGCCGTATGGGTAGAGTGGCACAACAGGCCAGAAGAACCATGACCAGTCGCGGGAATGGACGCTTCGACGAACTTGTTCTTGCTGTGTTCCAGAAGGCTGCGCTCTCGATAAGCGCAGCCTTGGCGCTTGCATCGTGGTCTTAGCCATCAGTCCCTCGCCTAGTCTGAAAAATCAAACTGTTCTGTCAAATATTTAAAAACACAAGCTTTGGATCAATTATTGATCAAATGGACGCTTTTAGCAGGGCTCGACCATGCAATGCGAAACTTTCATGGTTTATAACTTGATTAGGGTTCTATTGTCCTCTAAGGGACTACATTTGGCTCTACGTAAGGTTCAAGATCAGGTTTTTTGTAAGGATCTGTATTCGGGTCTGCAAAAGGTTCAGGTTCTGGAGCTGTATAGGGGTCTATGTTTGGCTCGGCAAAAGGTTCGGGATCTGGAGCCGTGTAGGGGTCTGCATTCGGCTCTACATAAGGTTCGGGATCTGGAGCTGTGTAGGGGTCTGTGTTTGGGTCGGAAGGAGGGTATGAAATACTCATTTGCTTGCTGAATTTTTTACGTTGTATGTTAAAAGATGTAGTTGTCTATCTGAACATTTCTGGAGGCGCTGCCTATAAGGTGTAAGCTTGCTTACAATGGCTTCAGAAGCAACCAGCTTGAGGGTATTAGAGCAGACTTTTCTATTTTATCACCGCAACCAACCTCAATAGTCGTCAATAGGGCCTTGCATATCGATAGCTTCTTTACCATTGATGAATATAGAGGGCAGCCGTAGAGATAGTATATAAAAACACGACAACTCGTCAATTGAGGGTAGTACGCAAATTCGATGGCTAAGACGCCTATTCGTTTCGACATTGATTGGAACTTGTTAGCCGATCTCCAAGCTTACGCCGCCCAGTCGAACTGTACTGTAACGGAGTTGATCGAGCGATAGAGATCAAAACAACGGACTGGCAGAACGTTTGGAGATTATAGAGACTGAGGTCAAAAGTACATTGGAGCGTCTTTCCTTGTTAGAGAGCAAGGTTGACGTAGATATTGATGTAAATGATTATCTACAGAATTGGCAAAAATCCTTTGAACTAAAGATTGCATCCCTTATAGATACCTTTGTCAAAAGACATGTAGAGGAGATTTTGGAAGCCGCAGAGGCTAAACCAATGCTCATGTCGGTAAGGTGCGAAGAGCGGTTGGATGCTCATCGAACAGATTCCGATGACGAAGATGAACCTGACGAGATTCTGACTGAGTTTTTAGAACCGTATCCCACCCGTATCACCTCATCACACCCCCCAAAAGTTGGTCCTAAACCGCCTCGAAGCCGTTGTATTTGCAGCATCAAAGCTTTATACATCGATAGAGTTGATAAGGAACCCCAATCCGGTGAAAATTCTCGGGGTCGAGGGTGCAAGCGGCTTGGCTAGAAAGTGCTAGATGCTGAGGGTAGTCCCGTTGTCTCAATCCCGGACCAATAACCCACAAGTTGAGCTTAGGTACTTTTGGTGGGGGTAACACAGATAGGTGTTCCCAAACAAGCCTGTACTCTGGAGTTGGATTGAAAAGAGCAAAGTCTGCACCCTCGCTTTTGATCTTATCTAGTGCCAAGGCGAAACTTAGCCCCAAAGCTACAGCCTCATGGTCTATATATCCCACTACAACCATCAGCGGCACAGATGGCTCTTGGTTGAGATTCTGGGCAACCTGCTGAGGATAGAAGGGCTTTTGTAGCACCCAGTTGGAAACTACGAAGATACAACTAAGGATGCCAACTAGTAGGGAGAGGGGAAGAGGAGGAGGGGAGGGGGGGAGGGGGAGATGGGGGGATATATTTATACTTCCCCTTGTCCCCGACGAACTTGAACCGGAGGGAACCTCCAAGAGAGCAGTCGGCAACTTTGCCTTGTTGTCCCCGACGAACTCGAACCGGAGGGAACCTCCAAGAGAGTAGTCGGCTCCGCCTTGTCCTCCCCTCCTCCCCTCCTCCCCTCCTCTTCTGAGAAGGCTGGCTCCTAGTAGGGCACAGATGCTGGGGTAGTAGACAAAGTCATAGCGGGGGACGGAGGTAAGATCTTTACCCAGTAAGTAGGCGATCACAAAGAATTCCAGCAATACCCAAAAGGTGAAACCCAAGAGTGTTAGTGTCGCAAGGTGGGTTGCTGGTGTACTCCACAATTGCCAGAGTCCTTTAGCAACATGCCACGCCAACCAACTACCGAACATAACCATCAACAGCCCAGATGGCACTGCAATCCAAAGGGGTTGATCTTCAACTGGCAGAGCAATGACCATAAACAGCCAACTGATGAGTGTTTGAAACAGAGGTGCAATATTATTGGGAGACGGAAGCCAGTTATGTTTAGAGTGGCTGAAATGGCGCAGCATGACTGGCAACCAGGGAAGATAGCTACATCCGACAGTGGCGACAGCCAGACCAGTTGCAACCCAACTGTAGCGAGGTAGAATTCGACGCCGCCAGTACATTAGCCCTACTAGAGTGCCCAACTGAGCGATCGCCGCCAGAATACAAAAGTAGTGGATATAGAGACCGATAATGTTCATGGCTACCCAAGCCATCCAAACCCAAGGTCGTAACTTATGAGGTGCCTGGAATAGATCCCGCTGGATTTGGATGAGCGCTAATAGCGCTAGAGTGATCACAAGAATTGGCAAAGTGTAGTGCCGTGCCTCCTGAGAAAGGTAGACGGCAAAGGGCGAGACTGCCATCAACGCTGCCCCCCCAAGTCCGGCTGCAGGGGAAAAGGCAACGCGGTTGAGGCAGTAGAGCGCAGCAATTGCCCCCACACCACACAAGGCTGGTAGCGCTCTCAAACTCCAAACCCATCCCCGTGCTATCGCACCGACTAGGGGGGCACCTGCCCATTTGTGCATTAGGCAAAAGAACAAGGGGGGATGAGTAGACTGAGTGGCAACATTGTGAGCAATTTGGGCACAGCTAGTGCTTGGGTTAAGAGTAAAAATTTGCTCTACTTGGTTAAGCGGCAACACCACGTCTAGAGGCACATCTTTGTAGCTGCGCCCTAGACTGAACAAAGCGGTAATCACCTCATCTTGCCAGTAGGGTTTCAAGTCTAAATTCCAGAACCGTAAAATAGCACCTAATAAGATGACAGCGGTCAGTACCAGGTAATGTATAAGGAATTTGCGATTTGCCATTTTGCAAGGGGCAATCTTTAAACAGCACTGCGTGAGAGGTGAGCTTGCTGACATCGCCTCTCACAACCCTTGGGAGATTACCACATGTCGATTGAACCAGACGTAAATTCGCCTCATCTAGTTGCACAAACAGCTAACCAAACAGAATTATCTCCTCTAGCAGCAGACATGCGGTTAGATTTTCTAGAGGATACAGTGGCTTGGCGACAGCAGGCATGGCAGCGACTGCGCGATCGCCTGCGCCCCGGACAACAACAAATGGCTGACTGGCAGGGTGGACCTCTAGCTGTTTCAGCGGTGCCAGGAGCTGGGAAATCAACTGGTATGGCAGCAGCAGCAGCTCTGGCAATTGCTCGTTACCAACTCCATGCCAAGCGAACGCTGGTGGTTGTCACCTTTACTCGCTCAGCTGCCGCTAACATCAAAGCTAAAATCCGCCGCTACCTAAGAGAGGACTTATCCTTACCTCCAGGTGGATTTGTTGTTCATACCCTGCACGGTTTAGCACTGAATATTGCCACGCGCCACCCGCAGCTATCAGGTTTGCAGCTAGATAGTGCTACAGTGCT
>JAFAVL010000411.1 GCA_019242465.1 Chroococcidiopsidaceae cyanobacterium CP_BM_RX_35
GCTCGCGTTAAGGGTTTTTCTCCCCCAGAGATGCATTTACCCAACCATCCTGACACTTTGTTTGAGTTTGTGAAAGCACTGCAAGAATCTGGCTACCGTTGGCTACTGGTGCAAGAACACTCGGTGGAGACGTTAACTGGTCACCCATTACAATCTCAGTATCTGCCTCACCGCCTGGTTGCTCGCAATTCTTGTGGGGAAACATTAAGCATCACAGCTCTAATTAAAACCCAAGGCTCAGATACTAAATTGGTTGGGCAAATGCAGCCTTATTACGAGGCAAAAACGCGATCGCGGCAACAACTAGGGCAGGTTTGGGTACCATCCTTAGTCTCTCAGATTGGAGATGGTGAAAATGGCGGCGTGATGATGAATGAGTTTCCCAGCGCGTTCTATCGATCTTGGGACGAGGTGGCGCAGCAGGGTGGTAGCGTAGTTGGACTCACAGGTACAGAATATTTAGAACTGATTGAGGCTGCTGGTTGCCGACCCGACGATTATCCTACCTGTCAGGCAGTCGGTCAACATCTGATTTGGGAGCGAGTTTCACCAGATAACCGTGAACCGGAAGCAGTTGCTCACGCTATTGCCGAGTTGCAGCAGACGCATCCTAATTTTCATATGGATGGAGCTTCTTGGACCAATCACTTGAGTTGGATAAAGGGATACGAAAATGTGTTGACACCAATGAATCAACTCAGCGCTTTGTTTCACGAGAAGATCGATCCGTTGCTTCAAACTGAGCTAACGTCTGACAGTTTCATTTCGTCAAGTAGCCCCCAAAAAGAGCCACTTACCCAGCAATCTCGCTACCATGAAGCCTTGCTACACAATCTTCTGCTCCAAACAAGCTGTTTTCGTTATTGGGGGCAAGGGGTTTGGACTGACTATGCGCGTGAGATTTATCAAAGGGGCGAAAGCATCTTAAAAACCGCGTTCTAGAGCGATCACTATACCAAGCTATTTAGCCTCTTCGGCTGGTGTTTGAGATGGTCTGACAACTACCAGACCATTTTCAACCACAGTGCAGTTTTTAGACTTATGTTCGCATTGGTTGACTTGGTCTGCTTTTGTAGACTGATTGTGGTGTTCAATATTTTGTTCCTGTTGCTGGTTGAGAACAACGCTACAACAGTTGGGGGTAGGCAACGACATGTTAGGCACAGCTAACTCTATATCTTCCATTATCCCACTAATTCACTCACAATTGGGGTTTTGTAAACCCGATCGTTTCAGTTCTATGAACGGTAACGACGTTCTAATTCTTGAATCGGGAAATCGTTGATGCTGGCATCACGCCTTTTCATCAGTCCCTCCGCGTCAAATTCCCAATGTTCATTGCCGTGGGAGCGGAACCATTGCCCAACTTCGTTATGCCACTCGTATTCAAAGCGGACAGAAATTCGGTTATTGGTGAAGCACCAGAGTTCCTTCATCAGGCGATAGTTCAGTTCTTTTGCCCACTTACGGCGCAGGAAATCTTTAATCGCCTCACGTCCAGTGAAAAATTCGTCGCGATTGCGCCATTGAGAATCTTCGGTGTAAGCCAACGCCACTCGCTCTGGATCGCGAGTGTTCCAGGCATCCTGAGCTGCTTTGACTTTTGCCCGCGCTGTCTCTTCTGTAAATGGTGATTTGATGCTTGTCTTAGCTTGCACAGATCAACTCCTCTTTTTTGCTTCAATTTTGCACGGTCAAAACTTTACCTGTACAGAGATTAGAGAATAACCTCTTGTTATCTTAAGATGTCTCTTGAAGCTCATGATGTAGTAGCCTAAAGCCCAAGCAAGAATAAGGATACGTCGGAAACGTGAAAAACCAATTGCTAGACAGAGTGCGACTTGGCTTTGCGGTATCAGTTGCTAAGACAGTAACATCTCTGGTTCGCCTGCTGCATTTGGGTGCAGCCAGTGTTCTGCCAGGTGAAATTGCGAGTCGGATTCAGCCCCAACTCCTGCAAAAACTCAGCCGTCAGGTAGCGCAGGGCGTAATTCTGATCGCTGGGACAAATGGCAAAACCACCACTTCGCTGCTCTTACGCACGATGCTGGAACGAAAGGGTTACAGGGTTGCTCACAACGCTACAGGAGCTAATTTATGGAATGGCTTAACCACGGCTTTGCTGGAAAATGCTAATCTTTTTGGTCATTTGGCAGTTGACTACGCGATTTTAGAAGTAGATGAGAATGTGCTACCAAAGGTTCTATCACCTCTTCAACCCAAGATTATTCTGTGCTTAAATCTGTTTCGCGATCAGCTCGATCGATATGGTGAAGTAGACACGATTAGCCAACGCTGGAGAGAGGCGATCACAACCCTCCCTCCAGAAACAATTGTGATTCCGAATGCCGATGACCCCACCTTATCCCATCTCGGTCAACACTTACCCCAACAGGTATTGTTCTTTGGGCTAAATGAACCAGACCAATATTTGGATGAAATTCCCCACGCTGTCGATTCTATTTACTGTCCCAATTGCGGACATGCATTGACATATCAAGGCGTCTACCTCTCACATTTAGGAGATTTTCATTGTCCTAGCTGCGAGTTTAGCAAAGGCAAACTGGCGCTTGATAGCTGCAACTGGTCTCAAATTTTGATTGGGCTGTACAACAAATACAACACTTTAGCAGCTGTACTCGCTGCCCAACAGTTAGGAGTAGATGAAGCTACCATCCGCGATACCATTGCTAACTTCCATGCAGCTTTTGGACGGGCAGAAGAGTTAGAAGTTAACGGAAAGCAAGTCCGAATTCTGTTATCGAAAAATCCAGTTGGCATGAATGAAACAATTCGTGCTGTCCAGCAATTATCTGGGCAAACGACGCTGTTGGTGTTAAATGACCGGATACCTGATGGGACGGATGTATCTTGGATTTGGGATGTAGATACGGAAAAGCTAGTTGAGCAAGGTGGAACCTTAATTGTGAGTGGCGATCGCGTTTATGACATGGCGCTACGACTACGCTATAGCCAAAATGGAAACTGCCATAACGACCGTTTACAACTGATTGTT
>JAFAVL010000753.1 GCA_019242465.1 Chroococcidiopsidaceae cyanobacterium CP_BM_RX_35
TTTGGTACAACTGTAGCACTACAGTTGTAGATATAATTTAAGGCAATCGGACACGCTTAATTCGACTTTCTTCCCAGACATTACACTTCAAGTACCGTCCGCGAAACCTGTCAACATAGCTCATGGTTCGCTCTCCCACCGAACTCCTGACCCTCGATGAATTTCTTGTATTGCCGGAAGGCAATACTGCTTATGAACTCGTTGATGGTCAAGCAGTCCCCAAAATGTCACCCAAATTCTTCCATTCCTCTGCCCAAAAAAACCTACTTCTCATACTAGAGCGGTGGAGTTATGAGCGGGGGCGAGTGGAGCCAGAGTGGGCAGTAACTCTCAAACAAAATGGCAATGACTGGGTACCTGTGCCAGATTTACTCTATATCTCCTACAATCACCTGGCGGCAGAGTGGATGGAAGATGCTCCCTGTCCCGTAGCCCCCGAACTTGCAATCGAAATTATCTCACCAGGGCAAAGCTTTGGTGAAATGACTGAGAAAGCAACGGATTACTTGATGGCTGGCGTTTTACGAGTGTGGGTTGTGGACACAAAGGCACAAAGTATCACGGTGTTTGCACCCGATGCTTTACCAAAAACCTATCGGGGCAGCATCGCGATCGCTGACCCGCTTCTCCCAGATCTAAACCTGACAGCACTGCAAGTCTTTCAGAAAACAAGCCAAATTGTCTAGTATTTTTTACTACTAAAAATAAACTTTACTAGCAGGTATATCAGTGTAGATGTACTCCTCCAAAACTTTGAATTACATGTGTATCAACCGCTAAAAAAACCGTAGATTTACTGAGTATTAGAGTAAAAAATTGTCACAAGTTTAAATGTAGTAATAGTTACTTGCATTTATAAACTATTACGGAATGTCTAACAGTTATGATACCAACTCTTAGCTCTTCTGCAACAGAGCATGAAACTATCCGCGTGAATGTGCTCCATGCGCTTACCTATTGCCCTCGGTTGTTTTATCTCGAAGAAGTTGAAGAACTGTATACCCAAGATGCTGCTGTGTTTGCTGGACGACGACTGCACGCCGAATTAGAAAAGGAGCAGGATGAGGAGTGAGAAGAACTCATCCTGGAAAGTGTAGAACTGGGCTTACGAGGCAAAGTAGATGCTTTGCGGACTCGGAACGGACAAGTGATTCCCTATGAACACAAGCGAGGGCGATGCTATCGTGATCGCGAGAAACTGCGATGGGAACTGGAAAAGATCTTGGAGCCAGAAGACAGTCTGTTGATTGCTGGGCTGTGCGGTCGCTGTGTAGAACGTATCCAGGCGTGCAATCGTCCAGAAACCTGGACAGTGGAACAAGAAAGATTCCGCATCTTTTGATGCAAGCATTGCTAGATGTTGTACAAATCACTGTAGACAAATGTTCTCAAACGCTTGCGCTACAACAAATTGAAGCTCGTGTAGAGATGCTTGCAAACCGCAAAATCTTCATCCTCTCTGCATTTCAAGCCTTCTGAACTCAGCTAAAATAGGGGATATGGAAACCCACAGCGTCTGTCTACTGACCACCTTGCAAAACTGCCTGGAAAGGCCTTACCTGTAAGCTTTCTGGTGATCGCAGTTGCTAAACCTTTGATGCCGCAAGGCGTTGAGCACTAGCGCACCAGTGCTTTTAGATCGTGATGCACCGTGGTTGCTAAACCTTTGATGCCGCAAGGCGTTGAGCACTAGGGCTGTTAATCGATCTAGAAGATTGCCACTACCACTACTATTAGAGTCACTCATTGGTAAACCCAGTGATAAGCAGAACACACCAAGCAATAGCTTGTCTATAAGTCCTCTGGCTTCAAACCTGTTTTTTTAGAGATCCGAGCCAGCATTGGAGGACCAATTTCATCTCCATCGTGGAAGGAAAACACGTAATCTTCCCAATCAGGATGAGATAGGACTTTGTGAGAAGTCCCTTTTTGCCGCTTAATTTCCCAACCAATTCGTAACAAAGCTGCTAAAACCCGCTTGGCTTTTGTGGCAGACCGTTGACTCATTTAAGCAGAACTGCATCACTTGAAGATGTCGCTCTGTAGCAAAAGAGATCTTCTATACCTGGAGTCGATTCGCCATGTTCTAGCCGATCTGCTAGTACCTGTAAGGCTAAAGCCTTAGCCTTAATAATTGCGTCCTCTTCAGTCTGACCGTACACTAGTACACCAGGTAATTTTAGAACTTCGGCAATCCAACGTCTGCTCTCTTCCTCTAATTCAGTCTCTATAGTCAGTCTCTCCGAACACTTTCCCACAATACAATTGTTAGTCATTGGCTTACCATCACTTCCATCAAGCTGTCAAACACGCTCTTCTTAAGGAGCAGTGGCAGATTACGGCAGATCCCCTCACGATCAAAATTGCGGGGGTCAACTTTGAGATTGATCTAGCAGTTGAGAAGGTTGTTGCAGCAGAAAAATCAGGTTGAAAGATTGCCGTTGAAATCAAAAGCTTTCTCAATTCTTCCATTATCACTGATTTCCATGCTGCCTTGGGACAGTTCTTAAATTATCGTCTGGCATTACAAATGAGCGAACCAGAGAGGACTCTCTATTTGGCAGTTCCCACCGATACCTATGAATCCTTCTTTCAATCATCCCCGCATCCCAGATGTTCCTTACCTGATTACCCTCACCCGTGCCCAATCGGGGGCGATCAATCCCTGGACGCTCTCCCTGCAAGAGCAGCTACCCACTATTCCCGTTCCCCTCCGCGATCCAGATCCCGACATTTCCCTCGACCTAGCAACTGCCTTCAGTGCCATCTATGACGAAGCTGCCTACGACCTCTCAATCGACTACAGCTAACCTCCCCCACCTCCCCCAATGTCCGAAACCGCTCTTCAGTGGCTG
>JAFAVL010000778.1 GCA_019242465.1 Chroococcidiopsidaceae cyanobacterium CP_BM_RX_35
ATTGGTACAACGTTTACAGTCAAGATTCCGAAAGTTGATGTAACCAGAATTGGAAACAAATAAGTAATTGTCTATTTATACAAATTGGTTACATATATATTTAATAATAACTATATCCTTTGATAGAGATAATAACGAAAAAAATATTAATTTCAACTTTGTAGCAATTATCCTGCTATCTTGCGCTAAGCCTTAGCAAATGAAATATGTTTTATGTAAGCTTCACCGGCTTTCTTCTACTATCAGGTAAATTTTCATAATGTCGCTTGGTTAGAGTGACGCTAAGCTCTAGAAGGCATGGCATCATAGCTACGACCAGACAGCGCTCAGATATCGGCACGCAGTGCTCTGATCTTGGTATTTAAAGCCATATTGCAAAAAGCGGCTAGATCTCATCAACAACGTTATTAAGACAGCTCCAGAACTGAAATGACTGCTTTGTGAATCTATCCAAAGCAGCAACAGTAGTCCTATGCTTGGTTGTTATTGTGGTAGCAGCACTACTGCCAGTTTTTGCAACACAACTGTGTAGGTTTAAATAAAGCTGGAAGTACACTAGGGAAAGGAAACTTATCCATGAATTTAAAGGTCGTTTGGTGGCTGCTTCAAGAGACGTATACGGAATGGCAACAAGATAAGGCGGAGCGATTGGCAGCAGCATTGGCATATTACACAGTGTTCTCCCTCGCGCCGTTGTTGGTGATTGTGATTGCGATCGCTGGCTCGGTATTTGGACAACAAGCGGCAAGGGGTCAGATTGTGGCGCAAATTCAAGGTTTAGTTGGTAGGCAGGGCGCACAATTCATCCAGACTGCAATTCAAAATGCCAACAAGCCACATGCGGGAACCATCGCCTCCATTATCAGCATCGTAGTCCTTCTATTGGGCGCATCTTGGGTATTTGGTGCGCTTCAAGATGCCCTAAACACGATTTGGGAGGTGCAGCCAAAGCCAGGACGCGGCATGTTTACCACCATTCGCAGCCGCTTTTTGTCATTCACGATGATCATAGTTATTGGCTTTCTAATGCTCGTCTCTCTTGTAGTTAGCGCTGGGTTGACAGCAGCAACTAATTTTTTGGGTAACGCTTTAGCAGGTTTCGACTGGATTTGGCGGCTAGTGAACTTTATCATCTCTTTCGGTGTGGTCACGCTACTGTTCGCGCTGATTTATAAAGTCCTGCCAGATGCAAAAGTCGCTTGGAAAGATGTCTGGATTGGAGCCGTCATTACCTCATTGCTATTCACAATTGGCAAGTTTCTGCTGGGGCTATATTTGGGTAACGGCAGTTTTGGCTCCAGCTACGGGGCAGCTGGCTCACTGGTAGTCATCCTGGCGTGGGTTTACTATGCAGCCCAAATTCTCTTTTTCGGTGCGGAGTTTACCCAGGTTTATGCAAGAAAATACGGCTCCCGGATTGTCCCAAATGAGAATGCAGTACCTATGAGTGATGAGGCTCGTGCTCAACAAGGCTTACAACGCCGTCGGAATGAGCAGACGCGGCGTGAGCGTAGAAGAGGTGATCGGCGATCTTAGCAACCGGAGGAGAGTTCAAGTTCTAGCAATCACCCAGATTGCATGAACGACCCCAGGAATATAACCCAAAAGTGTTAAAACGATATTTATCCAAAAGTCCTTGCCAATACCAACTTGCAAGAATACCCCCAGCGGTGGCAGCACAATGGCACATAGAATTCTCAGGAAGTCCATTTAAACGTCCTTTAGTTTTGTTATCATACTTACAATTTTACCGTCTCTCCGTGCCATTTTTGTAGGCTTGATGATTTGCCAACGCGAACTTATCCTGGCAATAACCTGATTTGCTCACCTTGGCTTATCCATTTAAAAACCATCAGCCCGGTTGAGGTACTCCCGTCTGCCTTCATAGCAGTATTACGCCTGGAACCACTACTTAGTGAATCAGACGCACAGAAGAAATACTATTATTTATCCTTAGGCTACCGAGGTTTCCATAGTAGCCAGGACATAATCTAACGCAGTAACTTTTATAGGAAACAGCAGTACAAACTTGCTATATACCTGATTGAATACTGATTGAAGAGACTTTTTTATTGAGTCCCAGTTGCGATGAATCTGGTTTGTCATTAGACAGAGTGACTTTACGCCCAGCTGAACCCCTATATGTAAACCGCGAAGACAATACCTGAAAATGGTACTCACTTTACTCCCTTCTATCCTCAATTAATTAATCTTGCTCCTGATAGTCTTTTGTTCATCGCTGCCATTTATCGAGTATATCCTTGACTAAAACTTCTTTTAGCCAAACTTGAAACACTATCATTAGTGGGATAGCGAGAAATAGACCCAAGAACCCGAAAAAGATGGTAAAAATCACTACCGATAACAGGGTAACTGCTGGCAATAGAGATGCTTGGCTTCTCATAACTAGAGGCACCAAAATGTTACTTTCAAACTGTTGAATCAAGATATATAGTACTAGCACTGCACCTGCTTTCCAAGGCGCGTCGAGCAGGGCAAGCAGTATCGGTGGGATTACACTCAAGGTTGGTCCGAGATTAGGGATAAATTCTAATAAGCCTGCTAACAGCGCATTGACCAGCGGTAGTTGTACCTGTAAAGCTAAAAGACCGCCATAGGTCACAACACCGATGACAAACATATCAAAAATAGTGCCTCTGATCCAGCCAATCAGATAAACCTCACATTCAGCTAAAATGTCATAGACTCGCCGACGATAAAACGAGGGAAATACTAATATAAATATTTGTCGGTATTGCGAAGGATTTGCCAAGAGCATGATTGTTAGAACAAAGACCAGTAACAAGTTCAGGATAACGGCAACGGAGTTACTAAAAATAGCAAACAAGTTGCCAAACAGCTGAGCTGCCCAATTCTGCAGATTTTGAGTCAGATAGCTAAGGTCGCGAATCTGATTTCCCAGACGACTAGGAACCATGGTTTGGAGAGTGTTGAACCAGGCACGCAGCCGTTCAAATCCCCTTGGCACAAGGTCAACCAGTTTTTGCGATTGCTCGATAATTGGTGGAACAATTACCGAGAAAAAGCCAAATAAGAGTGCCAGTAGAAGCACAACTGAGATGAAAATGGCAAAGCCTCGCTTGATGTGGAATCGCTGCAGTAGTCGCACAAGTCGGTTTAAGACTGTAGCAAAGACTATAGCGGCGAATAGCAGCAAAAGCACTTGCCGGATTTGCCACAAACTGTAAAGAGAGATGACAATGGCAAGTAGCCCGACCCACCGTCCAAGACCCACAATGCTACCTCCATTTACAGTCCTGATCAACCAAGCAAAAAGTTATCTAGGGCTAGTTCTAGAATAAGGATCTAGATCGCTCCCAAGGTCATTTTATTCTCTCCGACAAGAGCGGTTGCTGGCTCACGGGCGGTTCTCTTCTCTAGCGGCAATAATTTGCTCCAATAGCGGTGAGAGTTGCTGATCGAGCAGCCCGTTCCGGGTCAATTCGGCGTAGGTATCAGCTTCAATGTTTAACAGCTTGTCTTGAAGTTGCTCCACGCTTAAGGTACGTAAGAAGGGATGTTGATTTTGCAACTGGGTGATTTCCGCCTGTAGGCTTTTGAGTTGTTGCACAAGTTCTAGTTGGTCACGATAAAACTCTGGCTCAATTTCTTGGGCAATTTCTACTTGGGATAAAAACTCGAGTACCCGCCTTAGAGCGATTCTCCGGGCAATAGCCTTTGAATATTGCTGCCGCAACGGCTGCTTACCCAGGAGTCCCAGCTTTTGGAGCAACAGTTGGATAGTCAACCCCTGGACTAGCAAGGTGAACAGCACCACTCCAAAGACAATATCAATAATCATTTCTCGTCCAGGTAGAACATCTGGCAAACTCAAAGCTAGTGCTAGCGAGACAGAGCCGCGTAAACCTCCCCACAAAAGCACCATTTGAGTTCGCCAGCCAATTCGGTAGTTTGCCAACAAATTGCTCAAACCTCCTAGTCCATAGATGGCAACAGCCCGTGTCAGGATTAGAGCCCCTATCGTGACGACAATTACATCTAAATTTTTTCCTAAACTGGCAAAGTTGATTTGGTCACCAATTAAGAGAAAGACAATTGAATTGACAAAAAAAGCTAAAAATTCCCAGAACTCTGTTACCACGAGCCGCGTGCGGGGGCTCATGCCAATGCGAGAGCCAAAGTTCCCCAAGATTAGACCCACGGTGACGACTCCAATCACCCCTGAGCCTCCCAAATTTTCTGTCAAAAGGTACGTGCCATAAGCCGAGACTAGAGTCAGGGATTGCTCGACCAATGGGAGATCAAAACGTTGGGTGAGGTAGGAAATCCCAAAACCAATTAAGCTACCTACACCCAGACCAATACCGACAACAATCAAGAACTCAGTGATCGTAGTGGCAATAGTCAACTGATTAGTTCCTAGCGGCGTTCCCACCAATAACCCAAAGGCAACAACTGCTACACCATCATTTAATAAACTTTCTCCTTCCATCAAGATGGTCAGCCGTTTCCCCGCCCCCAGTTCCCGGAACAGCGCAATTACAGAAACTGGATCGGTTGCCGAGAGGCTAGCCCCAACCAACAGCGCGGTAGGGAGAGCAATCCCAGTTATCTGGTGAAGAATGAACCCAATTCCAACCACAGAAATCACGACGCCGATGACTGCATAAAGACCAACTGGCACCTGCTCTCGTTTCAAGTCTCGCCATTTTAAGTTCCAAGCAGCTTCAAACAGCAGGGGAGGTAAAAAAATCTCTAGAATTAATCCGGGCGAGAGGCTAACCAGTCGGATATGCACAGAGGCTAGACCTAATCCAGCAATCACCAGTAGCAATGTATAGGGGATTTTACGAAACCAACTAAAAACGCGGGAGACCCGGATTTCTCACAAGTCTTTGAGAATTAACTAAACTTGCTAAGTTATAGTTTAGGTTTTGCTAGTTTTAAGGCTCGCCTTGATTTAGCCTTCCAACTAACTCTTTAATCAGGTAATTTTTGTTTAATTTAGTAGATTCAGAACCCTAAATAAACTGCTGAAGGTGAGTGAAATACAAATTTAGCCATGAGAAAGCGCTGGTCAGAGATAGAAAACCAGTAGGTTATGAAATCTGAAGAGTTAGAAGCAGAAGTAGACCAGCTCAACTAGTATTAGACAAAGCTTGAAGCTGGCTGTAGGCGGTGGCAAAGACTGCTTGGAAAGGACAGCTACTGCTAAGAGCAATCAGGATGCGACGAACACTAATACGGACTTGTGCCCCTAACTTCAGCAGTTTGGTACGGATGGTGCCGAGCTGTGCAGTAGCTAATTCAGTTTTGTCTAGACAGTGTTGCCGCAACGCCTGCATCAAGACATAGGCAATTGAGGAAAACCATAACCGCAATTGATTGCTATCGAAGGCGTGAGCTGAGGTGCGGTCACTGAACAGGTCCAGTTGATGTTCTTTAATGCGGTTCTCCATATCCCCACGGGGACAGTAGTAGTCAGTGTAGAGAGAACTTGGGATGACCTGATGAGCAGGAAGTGAGGTGACGACAAAGCGACGCTTAGCACCATCAGCATCATAGGTCAGCTTGCACACTACTCGCCGATATCTGCTCCATGAATCCAAGGTGCGATAGTGAAGGGAACGAAACCAGGATGTCGGTTGTAATGAAGGCTCAACGGTCTGACAACGCTCAAATTCAACTTTGGCTCTGTTTTCTAACTCATAGCTCATGCGCTGGAGCCGTTCATTGCTAGGAAGTCCTAATACGTAGTCTACGCCATGCTCTTCACAACAACTCATGATCTCGTCTCGTGCATAGGCACTATCGCCACGCAGGATGATTTGGGTGTTTGACCAACGTTTTTGAATCTGAGGGATAATCCGTTGTAACTCCTCCAACGCTCCGGCGGCTGGGTCTACATTGCTCGGACGGAGTTTGGCTGCAAGTAAGTGATGACCACAAAAAATCAGCAAGGGGGCATAGCAATCATGGTTGTAGAAGCCATTGAAGAAGGCTTGCTCTTGCTGCCCATGCAACGGATCATCAGTCACGTCCATGTCAATAAAGATGCGCCTAGGTGCTGGACCACACAAGTCGAAGAACAAGTCAATCAAAAGTTGCTCAATTGCTTTTGGTTTGACAGCCACACGCAGATAACGGTTTTGAGAGCTGATATCCTTGAGGCTAGGAGCTTGCTCTAAACGATTGAGAGTACTCTTACCTGCTAACGGGGCACATCGAGAATGCTGAGTTTCCAGTTTGCCCACCGCGATGCCAAACATCGGGTCAGAACGCAAACAGTCATGGTCGTTGAGGTCTTCGTAACCCTGCACCAAACCGTAAATCCTTTGGGTTATCAGGTGATTTAGAGAGTGTTGAACTCGCTTGGGATCTCGATAATCCTCAAAACACCTAGCAAAACGCTCAGTGATGCGATAGTGCCAGTCAAGTTGGGCAATCAGGACTAGACCACTGTCAGAAGTGATTTGACCGCCACTGAAATCAGCGGTAACTTGGCGGCGTCCGAGTTGACCAAAGTGATCTGTTCCGGGTTGCGAATCAGTTTTTGTCGGGACCATACGCTCTCCACTGCGAACAGCTTTGTCAGGAAGTGCATTCTCCCAGCTTAGTTCCTTTGCTGTCCTCTACCTCCTCAGAAATCCGGGTAAACTGGTAGATTATTACTCGGAGATCGCCTTAATAATGGTTTGGCAGAAAGCCCAATGAAAACTCAAGTGCCAGGCATCTACCAATTTGAGCTAGGCAATTTCGTCATCACGGTGCTTAGTGACGGCACAGTACCGCAGGATCTTTACACCCTCCTGACCAATCCGAACCAAGGAAAGATCGATAGCCTCCTGCATCGGAGCTTTCTTGCGAATCCTGTTGAGACCTCGATCAATGTGTTTCTGATCGATACCGGAGGCAAACGCGTGTTGGTAGACACGGGCGCAGGAGAATTGTTTGGACCGAAGCTGGGTGGGAGGCTACAGACATCACTGAAGGCGGTGCGCTGTGCTCCCGATGAAATCGATGTGGTTCTCCTAACCCATATTCACACTGATCACAGCGGTGGTCTCGTCGAAGGTGGGCAACTAATGTTTCCTGTCGCTACAGTCTATGTTGGTAAGCCTGATGTTGATTTTTGGCTCGATCACGCTAATGCAGAAAGAGCGCAACCCAACCGCAGAAGATCTTTTGACGGAGCACTCAAGACGGTTAAACCCTATCTTGCTGCAGGCAAGCTTAAACCGTTTTCCGGTGAGACGGTTATTCTCCCAGGAATTACGGCACATCCCACGCCTGGACACACACCTGGACACAGTTGCTACCTCGTT
>JAFAVL010000148.1 GCA_019242465.1 Chroococcidiopsidaceae cyanobacterium CP_BM_RX_35
CAGGTTTCGCCTTGGGGATCAAAGGCGAGATTTTCTGCCATTCCACATCACTCAGATCGCTATCGTAGGCACATCGGCTCATCTGCAAAACTCTACTCTCTACTCACTTCCAGCCTACCAAACCTCCTTTTCAAACAGGTTCTTAGCGTTTCAGATGACTCGTCGCCGTCGTCCTACTCCGTTCATTGAGTTACGGCTAGCTTTTGGCACTTGGCTAGCCCTAGCGTTAGAGCTACAGTTGGGCGCAGACATTCTCGCAACTACCCTCAACCCTTCATTTGATGCGCTTGCTAAACTAGCTATTGTTGCGGTGGTGCGAACGTTTTTGAATTACTTTTTAAACAAGGAATTGCAAGAGGAAACAGAACTCCAACGTCGAGCCAAGACAATAGCCACACCTATCTATTCTAAAGAACAAGAAGAAAGCTGAATTTAGAGGATTATATCTCTAATAATATCTCGTTATAAAATCCGTTAAGGTAAAAGACATTTTGCTTATAGCGTATGTGTTATGAATCAGAAAAATAGCAAACCTACTCCAGTGCCAATAGGACACGATTTCATCAGATTCATAGCTGCCGTTGCTGGGGGAATTGTAGCTTATATCATTACTAGCAATCTACCTAGACTAGATTCTGCAATTGCGTGTGCGGTAGTGATTGCCCTCACGTCCTTCGCCAACACTCGACTTTCTCACCCCACTCTTTGGTGGAGCCACTTGGGGGCAATTGCTGGCGGTGTGGTTGGGACAGGTACAGTTCTAGCAGACACAGTTGCCCAAGCAGGTTTATCACACCAGACGGAAGTCAGGTATACCATCGTTGGCTATCTGGGTCTAGCAGGTTTAGTCTCCGGGATTTTTTTAGGCAGGGACTTTGGGAAAGCTCACGTACCAACCCTAGGAGAGTTCCTCAAGGGAGCAAGCGCACTGACGGCTGGAGCATTCGCAGTTATCGTCACAATCAAGTTTATCCTTGCGGGTATAGAGCCGGCAAGGTCGCTCTCCAGCCGATTAAGTACCACAACCACAACTCTGGTCACGTCCCTTGCTGCACCTGGTTGGATTGGCTACCTAGTGGGTCGCCTGCGGCTTTCGAGGAAAGGTAAGCCACCTCGTGGTACTTAACTGTACAACGAAGCCGTACTTTAGAACCTTACAGAACAAGAGGACCTATGAACAACCGGAATCGCATCTATCTCTTCAAATCCAAGCCTCTCACTGTATGTGCTACCCCTTTCTTGCTGTTGGGATTGACGCTGGTGGTTCAGAACCAGGCTCTTGCTGCTGCTCAGCCAGTTGCTCCGGCAGCAAACATGCCGTCAACCTCTCTGGTGCTGGGGTTAGATCGAGTCTTCACCTACTTTTTTGTGATGCTGGGGCCAATTAAGCTCATAGCTCCATTTGTGCAACTGACGCACAACGAACGCCGATGATTCCTTCCGACGACGCCTCGCTTTACGCGCCTTCATATTTGCCTGCATTGTCGGACTTGTGGCTGCGGTGATCGGTCAATCGCTCTTGGCAAAGTGGGATGTCTCGCTTCCTGCCTTGCTAATTGCTGCAGGTATTGTGCTGTTTCTAGTAGCTTTACAGGCTGTACTACAACAATATGAGTCACCTGTGAGGGAACAGAGCGCACCGCCGACTCCATCGATGGCTATGGCCTTTGCCCCATTGACTTTTCCCACAATTATCACTCCCTATGGAACGGCAGCACTGATCCTGTTGCTGGCAGCAGGAAAGAATACCAGGGATGACTTCGCCATCCTTGGCATATTTCTGGCAATCATGGTCATCAACCTACTGGCGATGTTGTTTGCTCCTCAGATCCTCAAGTTTATCGGTGTAACGACACTACGGATTCTGGCAGCGGTGCTGGGAATTTTACAGGTGGCGCTGGCTATCCAGATGATTATAAAAGCCCTTGTTATGCTGGGGGCGCTCCCAGTACGCAGCTAAAGGGAAGTATCAATTCAGTCTTATACTAACTAGAGCAGGTTCCAAGAAACAGACGCTGTTAATGATTAAACGTCAGACTCCAGTCTGACACCGTTTGTCATGAACTCCCTGGCGAAATGCCTTCGCCGCTGCCAGGGGATTCGGGTTATGAACAGATTGACTGAGCAAATTCATATCCAAATGAGGAAGGAGTTCACTGTAGGCAATTGCTTCATAGCCAAAGGTATCCGCATGGGTTACTTCTTCGCGTAGATGGTAAATGAAAAAACGGTCATTCTGCCAGAACCACACCTCCCGGACTCCCAATCGGTGAAAGCGTTCCAATCGATTAATCCCACCACTGCTAATGATGACTTCAATTGCCAAATCGGGAAAATCCTTATCCGTGCCGATGCAGTAGCTCTCGTCGGGTTCTGCACCCACTTGTTGTTCCACTTTGCGAAACGTCGTAGAGCCAGTGGGAAAATACTCCGTGTCAGTTTCTAAAAAGTAAATTTCCAGCAATGTTCCAATTTGCGTTTTCCCACTTTCATGCCGACGGCTTGGTGCCACGATTTCTAAAACTCCATCAAGATAATTCACCCGGCAGGTAAAGTTATCCCCCAGCTCAGCCAATAACGCCTCGTACTGCGACCATGTGACATTTGCAATAATTCGCCGCTCTTCGGGATCGTCCAGCTTCAACCGTTGAGATAAGTCATCAAGAAGAACCATAAACCCTCATCTTTTCCCTTTTGAACTCATTTTAGAACGTCCACCTACGATCGCGATTTCGTCCTCAGTCCTCTGCGGGATGGACTGGAGGAAGTGCCCAAAATCGGTGGACATATTATCAGCATGAAACAAGACTTTGCGCAGGTTTTTCCAGACTAGGCTGCATGTTTACCAAAAGTTCATAATACCCTCTAGACCAGGCTCAAAGGAGCAGACGCTGTTAATCGTTAAACTTCATTTAGCAGTTGGAAATAAAAGAGTGAAGGTAAATCGCAGCGTCCACTCCGGACCAAATCCAGGACGTATGACGTTGTAATAACCAGCTAGGCTAATGTTGGTCGGCTGAGTTCCCAGGGTGAGCAATTTGTTGACACTGATACCAAGAGGCACCGTAAACTTGTCTCCCCTTCCAGCATTCCAGTTAGCTGTGATCTGAGGACTAGTACCAACCGTCCAGCCGTGAGGCAAGCTGTAGTTGAAGATGGGCTGGAGCAAGAATGAGCTGACCGCCGGGCGACTGCTGTCTCCGGCAACCGACCAAATTTGGTTCGCCAAGGCTCCGTACTGCAGTTTTCCACTTTGCACTATGATGACTCCAGTCGGACCGAGACCAAACTTGCCCGTTCCCAGAACTGAAGCAGTCGCGGTAGGTAATAGAAAAATTGGACCTACACCATAGGTGACTTTACTGTTACCAGTTTGAGGAACAAAAAAGAACTGAGGATTGATGTCTCCCAAGCCGAACGTTGACCCACCTGATTCAACTTCTTCGGTGATTGGGTCTAAGCCAACTCTAGGTTGGTTAATAAACGGGATGATAGTGCGAGTGACCAACAGTAATTTTTTGCTAAGTCGTACTGGAATCACGGGCTGGATGTTCAGAACGTACTGAGTATCTTTAGTCGGTCCAACGCCAAAGTTGAAGTTGTTTTGCAGGGGAACACTGATCAAGTTGGCAATCGGATTTGTGGCTTGCTGAGCCAGATCGCTTTGTGTTCCAGCTGCTGCTGGGGGAGCAGGTGCAGTTGTATTGCTAGTTTGAGCTGTCTTCTGAGTCAAAGTGGTGAGGTGATTTCCTGAGTCGGGGCGAGCGATCGCTCCCTTCAGGTCAAAGGCTCTGGTGCTGACCTTAGTGTCAAGTGGCGATGGAATGGACCACTTTTGCTCGGAGTGAGTAACGGCGTTAGCCTGCAAACTAGCCTGTATTGCCTCATCCAGTTCGGGCAGGGTGACTGGGGACCGATCGGTCACGAATTCCAGCGTGTTCGGCTTTGCCGTCCCCAAGAGAATCGTCCGTCTATCGGCAAATGCGGGTAGTGGTGCGGCAACCGAGGGCAATGCAGTTGGGATCGCTACCACACTTGTAAGGACAATCGATGTCAAATAAATAACCCCACAACGGCGAATGAAGGGGCGAGGCACCCTCGCCACAACGTCCTTCCCTACACTCTGCGCCGCAGGCGCTCTGACAGACTGTTTTTCGAAAATTTTTCTAGAAGCCTTGCTGGACGAACTTTAACTCCTATAACTGTTTAGTGATGCAATGAGGTGCATCAAGAGCGAGATAGAAGGTAGAACAAAAACGTAAGAAAATTATAGGAAAAGATATGAACCCTGTCAGGCAATACTCTAATTAACTTGTATTTTTATTGATGTCTTGTGTTTTCCTATCTTATTCTTATTTTCTCGCCCTAGACTCAAGGCAGAAATTAATGCCATCACCTTAGTGACCTAGTAAACATTATGAAACGTGAAAGGAAAGCTATAGCTCATGGCAGGTAAAAAGCCTAACATCCTTATCATCTTTGGTGACGACATTGGCTTCTGGAACGTCAGCGCCTACAATCGTGGCATGATGGGTTATCGCACGCCCAACATCGATCGCATCGGTAAAGAAGGCGTGATCTGCACCGACGCCTACGGTCAGCAGTCCTGTACCGCCGGACGCGCCGCCTTTATTCTAGGACAAACGCCCGCTCGCACTGGGTTAACTAAAATTGGCATGCCGGGAGGTAAAGAAGGCATTCAGCCGGAAGACCCGACGATCGCCGAATTGCTGAAGCCGTTAGGTTACGCTACCGGACAGTTTGGCAAAAATCACTTGGGCGACCTGGATGAACACTTGCCCACCGTCCACGGCTTCGATGAGTTCTTTGGCAACCTGTATCACCTGAACGCAGAAGAAGAACCGGAACATCCCGACTATCCGAAAGATCCAGAGTTCAAGAAGAAATTTGGACCGCGTGGGGTACTCCGTAGTAAAGCTGATGGTAAAGGCGGACAGACGGTTGAAGATACAGGACCGTTGACAAAGAAGCGAATGGAAACGATTGACGAAGAATTCCTCGCGCCGACGCTGGAGTTTATCGACCACGGAACTGCCACAGATACCTCCTGGTTTGTCTGGTTCAACACCACCCGCATGCATGACTTTACTCACCTAAAACCCGAATCGGCAGGGAAAACTGGACTAGGTGTATATGCAGATGGTATGGTGGAAACCGATGGGCATGTGGGGCAGCTTTTAAGCAAGCTCGACCAGTTGGGCATTGCTGACAACACAATTGTTGTCTATACTACTGACAACGGGGCACAGTTCTTTTCATGGCCCGATGGCGGTACTACCCCATTCAAAAGTGAGAAAAATACGACTTGGGAAGGTGGCTTCCGGATTCCGCTACTCATACGCTGGCCCGGTGTGATTCCGGCAGGCACAGAGCTTAACGAAATTATCTCCCTGGAAGACTTGATGCCTACCCTGCTAGCAGCAGCGGGCAACCCGGATGTGAAACGGCAGTTGCTCGATGGCTACAAAGGCGAATTCAAGACTTTCAAGGTGCATCTGGACGGCTTCAACTTCATGCCTTACTTCACCGAAGGTGCAGAGTGGCCCCGCAAGTGGTTTGTTTACTGGACGGATGATGCCGATTTTGCTGGATTCCGCTACGGGCAATACAAACTGCTCTATGCGATTCAGGAAGCAAAGGGGCTGGAAGTCTGGCGTTTTCCGCTGACCAAACTCCGCGGCCCGATGATGACTAGTGTTCGTTCCGATCCGTTTGAGAAGGCGTTCACTGACGCACCTGGGTTTGCCGACTGGACGTATCACCATATGTACCTGATGGTGCCTGGAATCGCTTTAGTCAGTAAATTCCTGGCGACGTTTAAAGACTACCCGCCGCGTCAGGCTCCGGGTTCATTCAATGTAGACGCCATTATCGAAACGATGACGGCAGGCTCGAAGAAGATGGGCCTTTAGTCATTCTGCAGTTAATTAATCGGCGATCGCGCTTCCTAACGCTATTTAGGACGCGACCGTCCCCTCAACACTAATCGGTTATCAGGCAAGCAATTTTTGCTCCCTGGTTATTGATGGTTTAGTAAAGGAAAAATATTGGTCATCTTAACTTCACTTATCTACTATGCCTCAGCAAAAAATAGATGCAAGACATGGACTGAAGGTTCAGTCTGTTCGATCAATACAGAACGAACTTCAGCAATCGATTATGCGATCTTTTCACGCTGTCAAACTGATGGTGTTGGTGAGCATTTTTCTGCTATCAAACGTCCTGGGGATATGGAGCAGTGGAGAGACTCTCGCTGCAACATACTCATCGGTTAAAGAATATCGAACAACCCTTGAGGAATCTGGTTCATCAACTATTACCAGTCCATCCCTTCAACGTTCGACTCCACCTGCTACCGCTCCATCGCTTCAGAGGTCAGCTCCACCTGGTACACCCCTCAGCAAACCTAACATTGTTGTCATCTGGGGTGACGACATTGGGCAAAGTAACATCAGCATCTTTACGAAGGGTCTGATGGGTTACGAAACACCAAACATCGATCGCATTGCCAAGGAGGGAATGCTCTTCACCGACTACTACGCCGAGCAGAGCTGTACCGCTGGTCGCTCAGCCTTCATCACGGGTCAGAGTGTCTTCCGCACCGGACTCAGCAAGGTGGGATTGCCCGGTGCCGATCTTGGCTTGCGACCAGAAGATCCAACCATTGCCGAACTGCTGAAACCTTTAGGTTATGCCACCGGACAATTTGGCAAGAATCACCTGGGAGATAAGGACGAGTTTTTACCAACTAACCATGGTTTTGATGAGTTCTACGGCAATCTCTACCACCTGAATGCTGAAGAGGAACCGGAACTGCCTGACTACCCGCAAAACCCTGAATTCCGTAAGAAGTACGGACCCCGTGGCGTTGTTCACAGCTTTGCTGATGGACGGATTGAAGACACTGGTCCTTTGACCAAAAAACGCATGGAAACCATTGATGACGATGTGGCAAGCCATTCTATCCAATTCATTGAACAACAGGTTGAAGCGGACAAACCGTTTTTTATGTGGACGAACTTCACCCACATGCACTTCCGCACCCACACCAAACCAGAGAGTTTGGGACAAGCCGGGCGCTGGCAGTCCTTTTATAACGACACCATGATTGACCATGACAAAAACGTTGGTCAGATTCTCGACAAGCTCGACGAGCTGGGTATTGCTGATAACACCATTGTCATTTACGGCACTGACAACGGTCCGCACATGAATACTTGGCCCGACGCCGCCATGACCCCTTTCCGCAACGAAAAGAACACTGGTTGGGAGGGCGCTTTCCGCGTTCCTTTCATGGTGCGCTGGCCTGGACATATTAAACCTGGCACAGCTTCTAATGAGATTGTGTCAAATCTGGATTGGCTGCCGACCTTATTGGCGGCGGCTGGGGGAACTGACATTAAAGAGAAACTGTTGAATGGCTACCGGGTTGAAAATAAGAAGTTCAAGGTTCATCTTGACGGCTACAACATCCTGCCTTACCTGACAGGGCAGGAAGAGCACAGCCCCCGGAAGGAATTTTTCTACTTCTCTGATGACGGCGATCTACTCGCGCTCCGTTATGACAACTGGAAAATACACTTTGCACAACAGCGATCGCCAGGTACCCTAGCTCTCTGGGGTGAGCCGTTTGTGAAGACGCGGATACCATGGCTCTATAACCTGCGTACCGATCCTTACGAAAAAGCCTCCATCACCTCGAATACCTACTGGGATTGGTACTTAAATCATTCCTTCCTATTCGTGCCAGCTCAGCAATTTGTCGCTGATTTCCTGAAAACCTTTAAGGAGTACCCGCCGCGTCAAAAAGCAGCTAGTTTTACCATTGATGATGTTTTAGAGCAACTACAAACTCCTCCGCACAGTTAGTTAAGAGGCATGGTGAAGATTAATAACTTTAGGGTGTTTCTGATCTACTTCAGCATTGCCATCTTTGCGATGATTAGCTTTTTTGGGACTGCTGCTGAGGCGCAGGCAGCTGCCAATGTATCTCCTTGTCCAAACGGGATGGCATTGATTTCAAACGGCACATTCAAGATGGGAGCAGATGATTCCGGTTTCCTGGAAGAGCAAGCGGCAGAAGACGTTTCAGTGTCTAGCTTCTGTATTGACAAACATGAAATTACAAACGCTGAATTTACCGAATTTGCGAACGCAAAAGGGTACATGACAGTGGCAGAACGTTCTCTATCGCAGGAACAGTTTCCGAATTTACCGGATGACCAACGTGCTCCTGGTTCTCTGGTGTTTCAGCCACCTGCAGAGGATGCGAAACAAGTGCCTTATCTAAGTTGGTGGCATTGGGTTCCTGGGGCGAATTGGCGGCATCCCTACGGTCCAGATAGCGATATCAAAGGCAGAGATAATTATCCAGTGGTGCACATTTCCTATGATGATGCCGAGGCGTACGCGAAGTGGGCAGGAAAGCAACTACCGACGGAAGCGCAATGGGAATATGCGGCACGAGGGGGGCTGAACAACAAAACCTTTACCTGGGGCAATGACTATTCTGCTAAGAAAGCCAACACCTGGCAGGGAATTTTTCCATTTTTTAATACCAAAGAGGATGGCTATAACGGTATTGCCCCTGTGGGTTCCTTCCCACCCAATCGGTATGGGCTGTACGACATGACTGGCAATGTCTGGGAGTGGACTACCGATTGGTATGGCGTCGGTCATAACCATAAAGCCCATCAGCTAAACCCCACCGGACCCAGTCAAGAGCAAAGTTTTGATCCCAAGAAACCGGGAGATGGTGCTTTGCATGTGGTCAAAGGCGGATCATATCTCTGTGCCAAAAACTATTGCAGTCGTTATCGTCCGGCAGCGAGAGAGTCGCAAGCACCCGATACCGGAACTACCCATATTGGGTTTCGCCTGGTTAAGAATTTACAGGTCTGAGATTCCGATGACTAAATCAACCAAGATTGAGGATTTGACGGATGTATTCAAGTCTTTTGCTTAAGGTAACGGCAACGCTGAGAAGGTTCGCAATCCTCTTTGGGGTGATGTTTGTGCTATTGGCATTCGCGTTCCCCGCCTTTGCTAGTGAACTGTTGCCCCAACCTGGTCCCAAGTTTCAGGGGAAAATTGGGATCACCTATAAGAATTCCCAACCCGATCCGTCTATCCTAATCGCGCCTGGAGCCAAGAAGGACGCCCCCAACATTCTGCTTGTTCTTTTAGACGATGTCGGATTTGGAGCCGCGAAGACCTTTGGTGGCTCGATTGAAACACCGACTCTCGATCGTTTGGCAGCTAACGGTCTACGCTACAACCGCTTTCACACGACTGCCCTTTGCTCGCCCACCCGTGCCGCACTGCTCACCGGGCGTAACCATCATTCAGTGGGATCTGGGGTGATTCAGGAATTAGCGACAGGATATCCTGGCTACACAGGGCTGATTCCAAAGAGGACAGCGACGATCGGGCAAATTTTGCAGCAAAACGGCTATAGTACCGCCTGGTTTGGTAAGAATCACAACGTACCGGATAACCAGACTAGCGGTGTTGGTCCGTTCGATCGCTGGCCGAATGGCTTAGGCTTTGACTATTTCTACGGTTTTATTGGTGGTGAGACTGACCAGTGGTACCCCACCCTATACGAGAACCAAAATCCCATTCAGCAGCCTTCTTCACCGGAAGCAGGCTATAACCTGACCCACGACCTGGCCGATAAAGCGATCGCCTGGATTCGCTACGAACAATCGATTGCGCCCGATCGCCCCTTCTTCGCCTACTTTGCACCGGGAGCCACCCATGCCCCCCACCAGCCACCACCAGAGTACCCCGAAAAGTATCGGGGTAAGTTTGAACACGGCTGGGACAAGGAGCGGGAGAAGATCTTCGAGCGGCAAAAGCAGCTGGGTGTAATTCCTGCTGATGCTAAGCTCACCCCGCGTCCAGAGCAGATGCCCGCTTGGGATAGCTTTGATGAGCAAGCGCATAAGCTCTTTACCCGTGAGCTCGAAACCTATGCCGGGTATTTAGAATATGTCGATCGCGAAGTCGGACGTGTCGTAGATGCGATTGAGGAAATCGGCGATCTAGACAATACTCTCGTTATCTACATCGTGGGTGACAACGGAGCCAGTGCCGAGGGCAGTCTCATTGGTTCTTGTAATGAGATTCTTAATCTCAACGGCCTCGACATATCGATCGAAGACAATCTG
>JAFAVL010000210.1 GCA_019242465.1 Chroococcidiopsidaceae cyanobacterium CP_BM_RX_35
GCAGGGAGCAGGGGGAGAAAAACACTATTCCATTTCTTGTTATCAGGCAGAAGTTTCTAGGAGTAGTTGGTTTGAGGATCTGCCCTTTAAGCCAGAATGGAAGCTAGAGCCTTACAGAAACTTACCCTTGGCAAAGCTGAGGAAAAAAGTACACATTCTTCTTGCCCCCCTGCTCCCCTGCCCCCTTGCCTCTTTTGAAGGCGCTAGACTATAAGACCAGATATGAAAGAGTTTGATGCCTCAAATTTGGAAATTAATACCTGCATGTCTGCTGCACCAGTGTTTGATGTCATTGTAATTGGCTCTGGAATTGGCGGGTTAGTAACAGCAACCCAGTTAGCAGCGAAGGGCGCTCTAGTATTGGTGCTAGAGCGTTATGTGATTCCGGGGGGTAGTGCTGGGTACTTTGATCGAACTGGATACCGATTCGATGTCGGAGCCTCGATGATTTTTGGGTTCGGCACTCAAGGCACAACAAATCTCCTCACCAGAGCCCTTGACGCAGTGCATGTGAGTCTAGAGACGATTCCCGACTTTGTGCAGATTCACTACCACCTACCCAAGGGGTTAGAACTCAAAGTCTATCAAGACTATGAGAAATTCTTGCAACAACTGCAGCATAGGTTTCCCCACGAACGTCAGGGCATCCGCCAGTTTTATGACGAGTGCTGGAAAGTCTTCAACTGCCTAAACCGGATGGAACTACTATCGCTAGAAGAGCCACGGTATCTAGCACGGGTGTTTTTCCAGCACCCACTGGCTTGTCTGGGTTTGGTAAAGTACCTCCCTCAAAATGCCGGGGATGTAGCTCGACGCTACATTAGCGATCCACAGTTGTTGCAATTTATCGACATGGAGTGCTATTGCTGGTCAGTTGTGCCAGCAGAGCTAACACCAATGATCAATGCTGGTATGGTTTTTTCTGACCGACATTATGGTGGAATTAACTACCCCAAAGGTGGTGTAGGGCAAATCGCCCAAAAATTGGTTGAAGGGCTTGAAAAAGCAGGGGGGCAGATTCAGTACCAAGCTAGAGTGACGAAAATCTTGACAGAATCGGGACGAGCCGTGGGTGTTGAACTGGCTAATAGAAAGGTTTATCGAGCCAGACGCATCGTCTCCAATTCCACGCGCTGGGATACTTTTGAGAAGTTACTGCCAGCTGATGACATGCCAGCTAGTGAGAAGAAATGGCAGCAGCGCTACCAGAAGTCACCAAGCTTTCTCAGTCTGCATTTAGGTGTAGCAGCAAAAGTCCTGCCTAAGGGGACCGAATGTCACCATATTTTGCTGGAACACTGGGACCAGATGGCAGATCCAGAGGGGACAATTTTTGTGTCAATTCCAACGCTACTTGATCCTGACCTTGCACCAACTGGGTATCACATTATCCACGCGTTCACGCCGAGTTGGGTTAAAGATTGGCAGGGTTTTTCTCCTAGTGATTACGAACATAAAAAGGAAACAGCAGCCGGGCGGATGATTGAGCGACTGGAAAAGATTTTTCCGGGCTTGGATGCTGGACTAGATTATATGGAAGTTGGGACACCTAAAACGCATCGGCGCTTCTTGGGTCGAGAGGATGGTACCTACGGACCAATTCCTCGTCGCAAGTTGCTGGGGTTATTGGGAATGCCGTTTAACCGCACGTCTATTCCAGGGCTTTATTGTGTCGGAGATGGGACCTTTCCGGGGCAAGGGTTAAATGCGGTAGCGTTTTCGGGTTTTGCCTGCGCTCATCGAGTAGCGGTGGATCTGGGGCTGAAGGCTTAAATTTGTTGTTTGTTACTGTGGCAGTTGAGCTTGCTCGAAGCAGCAGCCGGAGTTACACTCCGGCTGACCTTTGAGTTAAAATTCTCAAGCTGACTGCACTAGCAAACTCTTTATGCAAGTCGAATGGCAAACCGCCAAAACCTACGAAGACATTCTTTATCACAAAGCTGACGGCATCGCCAAAATCGCGATCAACCGCCCACACAAGCGAAACGCCTTCCGTCCTAAAACCATCTTTGAACTCTACGATGCTTTCTGTGATGCCAGGGAAGACACCAATATTGGCGTCGTTCTCTTCACTGGTACTGGACCTCACACCGATGGCAAGTACGCCTTTTGCGCTGGTGGCGATCAAAGTGTTCGCGGCAAGGCTGGGTATGTAGATGAGGAGGGCATTCCGCGCTTGAATGTGCTGGACTTACAACGCCTAATTCGCTCCATGCCCAAAGTCGTGATTGCCCTTGTGGCTGGGTATGCCATTGGTGGAGGGCACGTCCTGCACCTAATCTGTGACTTAACTATTGCTGCTGATAATGGAATTTTTGGTCAAACTGGTCCTAAAGTTGGCAGCTTCGATGGTGGGTTTGGTGCCAGCTATTTAGCTCGGAGCGTCGGTCAAAAAAAGGCGCGAGAAATTTGGTTTCTTTGTCGTCAGTACACTGCTGCTCAAGCGCTGGAAATGGGCTTGGTCAATTGCGTTGTGCCAGTGGAGCAGCTTGAATCAGAAGGCATCCAGTGGGCTAACGAAATATTAGCGAAAAGTCCAATCGCGATTCGGTG
>JAFAVL010000635.1 GCA_019242465.1 Chroococcidiopsidaceae cyanobacterium CP_BM_RX_35
CAACAGCTTGAGCGATCGTCGCTACTTGATTCAATGGCATGAACTTAATTTGTCTCAGGATCTGAGCTAGATCGGAAGGTTCTGTTACTGGTTTACCTTCCAAGTAACTAAGTAATTCCTCTAGGGTATAGCCTGCTCTCTTAGCAATTTGAGCCAGATTTTCAGTGTCTGGAATACTCTCTCCCTTTTCCCATAATTGCACAGCGGTAGCAGACACTCCCAAGAGCTTACCAAACGATCGCTGGCTCATTGACCCGCGAGCTAGTTTGATGATCTGAATCAGCTTCTCTCTACCCTCAATGTTCACGGTTTGGGACTACTCAACTGCACCTACTAAGTATACTTGGGGGAAATTATATCCACACTTGTATGTTGACAAGCATACTGTTTATAGCTAAGCTACAATTAGGCTTTTAGCTTTACAAGTACACATTCAACATTTCGAGCCTACGACAGAACAACGGGGAGTTAGCATCGTGTCTCACAAGATTCGTAGAATTCGCCAGTATCGCTTTAAGGGTCAAAGCCTGACGGCAGCAGGAAAACTCCACCCGGAGCGGTGGAAAAGTATTCCTAAGGGCGAAGTAGCGAGAGTACTGAGAGAAAATCAAGGTTTGTCTGTGAAACAGGTAAAGAAGGTTCACCACCTCCAACACCAGATATGTATATCTTACATTGATATAGATGGAAATGTTTGTAGTTCCTTTTTCAGCTATCGGCTCTTTGAATCTTGGCAAAAAGCTGTGGAAAGTTTAATTTACACTTGCTCTAATCTAAAGGAACTATATAACTTAAGGAGGATAATTCAGTATGACCTATATTATTTTCCCTATCCATCGAACATAGCAGGTAGAATATCGACCGTTTTAGAAAGTCGCTTCTATGAATTGAGGATGGCAGCCTAAGAGCTTGCAGTGGCATGAAAATTATTGGCTATTTCTTGCATTTTTTATGGCATACAGTGACTTTACAATCAGCAAAGTCAAAACCGACTTAAACCTAGTGCTTGATGAGACACGTAATTTATTTAAAGAAGTAGGATAAATAAATCCATCAGCTTTGCTGAGGCAGACTTTAGAAGAGTACATTCCGCTGGCAACTGCCATTAGCACTGAAAAAGCTCGTTCAGAACTGCTTATTGCCACAATTTCGACCGAAGTGAGACGACAGGCAAAATATCAGATAAGTTTGTTTTCCGGTTTGGAGTTTAATATAGACCCAAGTAAAGGGCTTACGGGGTATTGCAACTTCATCTTAAGTGGTTCTAGGGAACAGTTTGATATTAGTGTGCCCGTCAGTACAATTACTGAAGCTAAGAACGAAAATATTAAAAGTGGGCTGGGTCAATGTATCGCAGCTATGTTTGCTGCCCAAGTATTTAATCGAAAAGTTGGAAACAACGTTAAAACTATTTACGGAGCGGTCACGACTGGAACCGCTTGGCGGTTTATCTCTCTAGAGGAGAACAGCGTTTTTATCGACTCAATCAAGTATTACATCGACCAGGTCGATAAGATTATAGGAATTTTGTTCTTACCTATTGTGCCTTTCTTAGTTTGACATGTTGTTAAATTAATGATGACAGTAGTATGGAAATATGTAGATATAGTGATGCCAGCTATGCCAGCGACTATGCGGGTTGAGTCTAAGCTGTGAGGAAGCAGTATGAACGTAGCACCAATCCTGGAGGTGTAAGGGTGACCAACGGCAGTAACAATCAGACGACCCAGATTGAAAGACCAGATGAGATGGGAAAAGTTTTCACAGAGTTAACGATCGCCAATCGAGCCGACCAGATTCGGGCAGAGGATGGAACAATCTCCCCAGAGCAAGTACGGTCTGTGACTTTGCAAAATGTTTTGGTTGACACAGGAGCGACAACATTATGTCTGCCCTCTGCTGTGATCGCTCAACTTGGTCTGAGGATTTTACGAGAAGTCGATGTGGCTACTGCCACGGGCATTGGTAAGGCGAGAATTTTTCAGGATGCCAAAATCTATTTAGCTGGGCGCGAGGGTACGTTTGAGTGTTTGGAGTTACCTGGCGGTCAAGATGCTCTCTTGGGTGTTATTCCCCTTGATGCTTTGGGGTTAGAACCTGATTTAAAAGCTCAAAAACTGAAGGTGCTACCAATTAGTCCGACAGAAACTTATTTAACAATTTTGTAGAGGCTGAAACTGAGTTTTACTTTTGGCTTTTGAGCCATTGCCGAAACTGTTTGACTAAACTGTTCTCTCCTACTGCTGTTTGCCTCTCTTGTTTGGGAAAGCGCAGTTCAAGAAATCGGGTAATATCACTGGCTTTAAGCAGGGGCAATGCTGTGCTTTGATTGCAGATTTTGTATTGGTTTTCTTCCAAGTAGTAGATGGTTAGCGATTGCCCATCGTAGCGCCAGATTTCTGGAACTCTCAAATCTGAATAAATCGAAAATCGATCCAGCGAACTGCTAGCAATATCCACTTCGACCGCCAAGTCAGGGGGTGGAAGATGAGATAAATTAATTTGCTCAACGTCTCGCACCAATGCCTCATTCTGAATGTAATAGCACTGATCTGGTTCCAATCCCCTTGCTAGATCTTCCCAATCGCAGGTGCGTGAGCCTAAGCTGCGAATTTCTAGCTCGAGTTCTTCTGTTGCAGCTTCAATGAGACGACCGAGTAGTTTTTTGTAAGTTTCCTGAGGATCGAGAGGCATACGGATTTCAAGCGTACCGCGATCGTAGGTCAGTCGAATCGCAGGCTCCGACTCAAAATCTCTAATGAGAAACTGATAGGTGTGCCAGCTGATGTTGTGGAGGATGACCCGATCTGGGCTTTGGATGAGAGTAGCAGTCATAGTGGCAATTGCTTGACTAGTTCAATCACTTGTTCGTTGTCAATGTAAACGTTGCCGTGTTCGTGGCTCGACCGTTAATCAAGTTAACTATTCGCTCCAGAAGCCGCTAACTCTGCCAATCTTTCCTGTTGATCTTGAGAAATACAAGCTTGAATTATTGGTTCCAAATCGCCTTCAAGTACTGGGTTAAGAGAGTAGTTCTGTCCCAAGCGATGATCTGTGGCGCGGTTATCTTTATAGTTGTAGGTACGGATTTTTTCTGAGCGCGACCCTGTTCCTACCTGCGATCGCCGCATCGAAGTCACTGCTTCTTGTTGTTCGCGTAACTTCATCTCGTACAGCTTGGCACGGAGGATTTGCATTGCCCGTTCTTTGTTTTGCAGCTGACTCCGCTCCTCTGTACAAAAAATTCTGATGCCAGTCGGTTTGTGGTATAGGTCAACTGCTGTTTCTACCTTGTTGACGTTTTGACCACCAGCGCCGCCAGAACGGGCTGTCGTCATTTCAATGTCCTTCGGGTCGATATGAATTTCTACATCATCCACCTCTGGCATGACAGCTACTGTTGCTGTAGAAGTGTGGACTCGCCCTCCAGCTTCCGTCAACGGTACACGCTGCACTCTATGGACTCCAGCTTCAAACTTCAGCTTGCTGTAAACTTGGTCTCCTTGAATTTCCAGAATTGCCTCTTTAAAACCTCCCATTTCGGCTAGCGATTCGCTGAGCAACTTAACTCTCCAGTGTTGACTCTCAGCATAACGGGAGTACATCCGCACCAAGTCTCCTGCCCAGATACTGGCTTCATCACCGCCAGTTCCCGCCCGAATTTCCAGCATGATGTTCTTGTCGTCATTCGGATCTGTAGGTAGAAGTAGGATTTTTAAGCGAACTTCCAGATGTTCTAGCTTGTTCTCCAACTCTGCCACTTCCAGCGCTGCCATCTCTTGCAATTCTGGATCGCTTGCTGCTTCCTTCAGTACCTGGCGTGCCCCTACCAAATCTGCCTGTGTTGCTTTCCAAGTTTCAAAGGTATTGACCACTTCTTCTAGAGAAGAGCGTGCCTTTGCCACCCGTTGAAACTCTGAAGGGTCAGTAGCAATATCAGGATCAGCCATCCGCCGGGTTAACTCATTGAAAGTTTGCTCGACAGATTTTAGTTTGTCTAATAGGTAGGTTTCAGCCATAGCAGCGATCGCTCCAGCAAGTAGGGTTACTAAGAAAGCAGGGGGGCAGAGGGGCAGGGGGAGTCATCGTTAGAGCTTCCTATCTTTCCCTGGTCTTTGCCCCTTCTCTTCTGACTGCCTACCTTCTCTTTTTGCCCTCATTTGGCTGGTTTGGAGTTTGCTCGTCTGTTTCCATCATGCCGTACTTACGTAGGAAGCGCTCAACTCGCCCTTCAGTATCAATAATTTTCTGTGTACCTGTGTAGAAGGGGTGATTTCCAGACCAAACATCAACATGCAGTTCTGGCTTAGTTGAACCAACGGTCATGACAACTTCACCATTACAGTAAACTTTTGCTTCTGGATACCACTGGGGATGAATGTTAGGTTTAGCCAATGTTTTCTCCTTAAAAATCTCGATAACACAAATTCAATAATTGAGCTTGCGGTAGAGCGCAGCTGGAGTTCCAATCCGGCTGACCTTTGAGTTAGCGTATTTCCATTTTAGCTTTTAGCTTTTCAAAGACCAACTTCAGCTCTTGGTAGTAGAGACAGATTGAAAAACCTGCCCCTACAAATCCCAAATTGATTATCGTTTGGAAAACTGGGGTGCTTTCCGGGCTTTGTGCAAACCATATTTCTTGCGCTCTTTCGCCCTTGGATCGCGGGTGAGATAACCTTCTGTTTTCAAAGGTGGGCGGTTTTCTGGATCGAGTTGACATAGAGCGCGAGCCACTCCTAAACGCACCGAGTCCGACTGTCCAGTTAAACCACCACCGTGAGCCGTAACCAGAATGTCGTACTCATTCTCTAGCCCTAGAGTTTCTAATGGAGCCTTGGCAACCGAGAGGTAACCAGCGTTGAACTGGAAGTAGAGATCTCCTGGCTTCCCATTCACAATCATCTGACCTGTACCTGGAACTAAGCGGACTCGCGCTACCGCAGATTTACGCCGTCCGGTGCCAAAATACATAGCGCGACCACTAGTGTCTGCTGCTTGCATTATTTAGATCCTCCTGGAATTGTGTTAATTGTTAACTCTTGTGGTTGCTGCGCTTGGTGGGGATGCTCGGCACCAGCGTAGACTTTAAGCTTAGTAAACAGTTGTCGTCCTAGGCTATTCTTCGGTAGCATTCCTTTGACTGCGTGTTCAACAATTCTTTCTGGCAACCGGGCTTGCAGGGCTGCAAAAGATTCTTGCTTCATTCCGCCTGGTCGGCCAGAATGACGCAGGTAGATCTTCTGAGTGCGTTTCTTCCCTGTGACTTTGACTTTATCGGCATTAATGACGATTACGAAGCCACCAGTATCTAGATGTGGGGTGTAATCGGGTTTGTTTTTTCCTCTCAGGATGATAGCGATCTCACTAGCTAAGCGACCGAGGCGTTGGTCGGCTGCATCCACCACGTACCATTCGCGCTCAATAGAATTCAAAGGAGGAAGGTAGGTTTTGTTCATCGGAGTTTTGCTCGACTGTAGAATTAAGTTAACTAGTTGAAAAATTTATCTGCTTGCTTTGGTTGCTGCTACCTCGAAAATGACATTAGACTCATGGTTTGCCGACAAGTAGTGGAGCGGTATTTTCTCCCCCTGCCTCCCTTGCTCCGTTCTTAGGGTCAGGCAAGACAGATTTAGGCAAAGTGTCGTACCAGACCTCAGGCGGAAAGGGAAATTCAGGATATCCTACCCGTAACAAACATAATCCATGAGCTGGTGCTGCATACTTCACCTCCTCACGGCGCTGTTCATTCCAGAGTTGAGTGAAGCTCTCCAAAGAGCGCTCTTTTGCCCCTACTTGTACCAACAGCCCTACCAATAGCCTCACCATGCCATACAAAAATCCATCTGCCTGAATTTCGATGTAAAGGAATGGTCCTTGACGATAACACTCTGCTGCCTGCACCTCTACCCAGGAATGCGATCGCCTTGACCCAGCTCTGCGGAAGGCAACCAACTGCTGGCGCCCCAATAAGGGGGTCATAGCAGCTTGGATCGAACACTCATCTAGCGATCTACTATAGTAATGCCAGCTAAAAGGCTGAACAAACAAGTTGGGGCAACCATCTGTATAAAGCGTGTAGCGATATCGTCGCCAACTGGCAGAAAAGCGAGCGTGCCAGTCGGTTGGTACAGCCGCAGAGGCTCGAATCAATACATCTTGAGGTAGGTAGCTGTTAAGAATTGCTGCCCATCGATTAGCTGGGATAGGACCAATGGCATCGAAATGGGCAACTTGAGCAGCTGCGTGAACCCCAGCATCGGTTCGACCAGCGCCGTGGAGGGTAACATGGCGTCTTAAGACGCCAGCTATAGCTTTTTCAATCTCTTCCTGCACGCTACAATGCCCTTTTTGCCGTTGCCAACCATGAAAACGAGTGCCCAGGTATTGGATTACCAGGGCGACCCGTTGAGTTGGCTGAGTTGATGGAGGCACTTGTAACATAAGTTGAGGGGGGAACCCGCCCAGGCGAAAGCGGCTCCAAAATCGCTTAGACCAGTTCAATAATTGCCATCTCGGCGTTATCGCCTCGGCGACGCACTGTCGGTAATACCCGTGTATAACCGCCTTGACGATTGCCATAGCGGGCTGGAGCTTGCTCAAACAGGGAGTGAACCAACTGTTTGTCATACATGTAGCCAAGCGCCTGACGGCGTGCGGCTAAAGAGCCATCTTTGGCTAGACTAATCATCTTTTCTGCCTCAGATCGCACGACCTTAGCCCGTACTTTAGTGGTTGTAATCCGACCATGTCTGATGAGTTCTGTGGTCAGGGCGCGTAGCAGAGCGCGGCGCTGGTCTGCTGGCTTACCAAGTTGTTTAACACGACAACGGTGACGCATAGGGGTTTTGTTTAGGGATGAGGAATGGTTTAGCTAGCTTTATCGTGGGGCAGGGTAATACCTAGTCGTTTTTGTAAGGCTTCGATCACCTCTTCTGCCGACTTCTGACCAAAGTTCTTGATTTCTAGCAGGTCTTCTTGGGTATAGTCCAATAGGTCAGCGACAGAATTGACTTGTGCTCGTTTGAGACAGTTGTAGGCTCTTACAGAAAGCTGTAGTTCTTCGATCGGAATTTGACTAGTAGGGTCGTCTGTATCGGAGGCTTCGTCTAGCGTTGGTTCAAGAGAGATATCCTTGAGTGGGTTAAATAGGTCCACTAAAATACCAGCCGCAGAAGAAAGAGCTTCTTGAGGAGTTACACTACCGTTCGTCCAGATTTCCATGAGCAGCCGATCTTTCTGCATGGAGCCATCAGTGCGAGCCTCTTCCACACTGTAGTTCACTTTGCGGACTGGCATAAAAATCGCATCAATCTGGAGAAAGTCTAAAGCTGAAGCTTCATCACGCCCACGCTCGACAGTGCGATACCCCTTCCCCCGATCAATCCAAAATTCCATTTCCAGCTTTGCCCCCTCGGCTAGGGTTGCCACGTACTGATCTGGATCAATCACTTCTACATCTGAGGGCAAATCAAAGTGAGCAGCAGTCACAGTTGCTGGTCCGGTGACAAGCAATCGACCAATCTGACGCTGCGAGGAATAGCTTTTGAGGACAACTTCTTTCATCCTCATCATAATTTCTAGGGCATCCTCTCGGACCCCGGCAATTGTGGCAAACTCATGACTGACTCCGGCAATTCGTACAGCAGTTACTGCTGTGCCTTCTAAATTAGCCAGCAAAACTCGCCTCAAAGCCGTACCAACCGTTGTCCCTTGACCGCGCTCGAGAGGCTCCAGAATAAATTTGCTGTAATGACTCCGATAATTTTCTTGAGTGTTAGACTCGACACATTCAATTTGAAACTGCGCCACGGAGTAACCTCCCTTGTGTTTTTAGCTCCCAAAGAAGGCGGTCTACGCCTCCATAATTGACTGACAAGTCTGGCTGTCAAGGTCTATACAAACTGCGCCTATTCCAAGCTGCAAATGTTAGCTTAGTTAGAGCCATCACTCTTAAGAAGTGAAAGTGCCTGCCATACTGT
>JAFAVL010000062.1 GCA_019242465.1 Chroococcidiopsidaceae cyanobacterium CP_BM_RX_35
ACCCAAGCTTTTTGGATGCTTGGATCGTTGGGGATGTCGTGCCTATCAACATGAGTATCAGTAATGTTCTGACCGCTACTACTCATACCATTGCCACAGTTATCACCATTAGGATGGATGTAGGGATTGTAGCTTTGCTGTGGACCATATACGGACGTTGGGAAGCTACAGGTCCAGGCGCTACCCTTGTTAATGTACTGGATCGCTGGGATAGTGAGAACAGACTGGGTGCCGATGGAGCGATTCGTATCCACAAAGGCATCGGCTGTTGCCCCAGCCGTAGGATTGGTCTGCCCGTTGCCACCCATAAAGTACCAATCGATACCAGCATTGCTTGAGTCAACCTGCCAGTTATAGCGACTGGTAGCATCACCTCCACTACGGTTAAGCGGGAGGTTAACCGCTTTGGCAAAAGCTAGTTGCGCGGATTTCTTGGTGTCATCGTTCCAAAAAAAGGTGATGCCGTAAATGTTTGGGTTGATTCGGTGACTACTAGATGCTGCATCTACAGTGAGATTGGGACCGACAGTTGCTGCCGTTGCCCGCGTCTCGACTGTCTTTATCTGTCCTGTAGTAAGCACTATCAGTATGGCTGCGACCAAACCGTACAAGAACCTGCGTAACCATCGCCTCTTAGCTTTCTTTAAGAGCAATACGAGCCGTTTCTCATTCATAATGATAACACTTATACACTGGATTCATTCAACAAAAACTATGCCTGGAACAGGCACTATTAGAGATATCGGTCTTCCCTAAAATTGGGGGTAAACGTATAAGTCACTCCCAGAAAATCTGGCAATGACTTTTCTTCTAATCTTGTCTTTTTGTTTTAATTCCTGTTTCCCTTCATCCTGTTTGATTGCTTGAATGCAATTTCTTTTACAGTATTTTCATAGAGAAAATACAAATCAAACCTAACTTTACCTAAGGTTTGTGTCATGCGGAATTTTACGTAACTTGTGGTCTACGCAATTTCACCTTTGTGCTGAGTTAAATAGAACAAGGCGCGACTTAACTTCAGTAATTCTGCTATCAGTAAAGCTAAAATTTTAGTCTTGGGCAGCCGCAACCTTTGCAGGTCAGTTTGGCTCACAATTCTCAACACTCTACGGAATCGATTCAAGGCAACGCCTGTGATAGCTCCGGCAACTTCCTTGCACAAGCTCAATGTACAATGTGCCGCGAGCCCAATTTTGCGTCTATTCGTCAATAGATTTTAAGAGAAAGGCTTGGCTCTCTACCAACAAAGAAATGGAGTACTCCCTGCTATGCTATCCCGCCCCCAGTCTCTAGGCATAACTCTTGCCCCTGGTAACCTGCGTCGGGTACACCACGTTGCCTTAAACGTCCACGATCTAAAAGCTTCCCGTCACTTCTACGGAGTCATCCTCGGCTTGCACGAATTGACAGGGGAAGAAGTGCCTTCAACGCTGCGCTCGCTAGTAGCAGCAGGGAAAGTGGCTAACTTCGTCACCCCAGATGGTACCGTCCTCGATCTGTTCTACGAGCCAGATCTACCACCGCCAGACATAAATCCACATCGCGCTTTCACTCGCGCCAACCATCTTGCCTTTGACATCGACCCCCAGTTGTTTGATTTGGCAGTTGACGTGCTCAGACAAAACCAAGTGCCACTCGATAGTGGTCCAGTTAGCCGTCCCACCGGACGTGGCATCTATTTCTACGATCCAGATGGATTTCTGATTGAGATTCGCTGCGATCCGCAGGGGAACTAAGTTGGTTTGTGTTGCGATCTCATATTTGCACCCGTTCGTGAAAAGATTAAACTGACTTCACCTTTCCAAATAGGTTCAAGCCAAGATTGCTACACGGCTTAGCCCCAACAGGCAGTCAGTCATCAGAGGAATAGCGAATGGGATATGTCATTTCAACTGCAAATATGAAAGGCGGCGTCGGTAAAACGACACTAAGCGTTAACTTAGCCACCTGTCTAGCTAAAGACCACGGTAAGCGGGTTCTCGTCATTGACTTAGATACTCAAATCAGTGCCACCCTTAGCCTGATGTCTCCTGCTGACTTTGCTAAGCGCCGAAAAGGAAAACGGACGCTGAGGTATTTGGTAGATCAAGCCATTCAATCAGAGTCTCAGTCTCAGCCGAAAATCACCATTGAGGATGTCATTCAGTCCTGTGTCTGTAAAATCGACAAACTGGATTTATTGCCAGGGGATATTGACCTTTACGATGAATTCGTTGTGTCCGAAATGCTGCACAAACAGGCAATTAACTCGGAACAATTTCACTTTGAGAAAGTTTGGAATCGCTTTGAGAGGCTGTTGATTGGACAAATTTTGGAACCAGTTTTTCAAAATTATGACTTTATTATCTTGGATTGTGCCCCTGGCTATAATCTTATGACTCGTAGTGCTCTGGTCGCCAGCGATCTTTACCTCATGCCTGCTAGACCAGAACCATTATCAATTGTAGGTATTCAACTGTTGGAAAGACGCATTGCCAAACTGAAAGAAAGCCATGATGCTGACGGTGCTCTTGAGGTAGAAATGCTGGGCGTTGTTTTTACAATGTTGGGCAATTTACTTACGGGCAGATACTATCGGCAAGTTATGCAGCGAGTGAATCAGGATTTCGGTACAGAAAGAACTTTTAAGACCCAAATCCCAAATGATGTTAACGTTTCCAAGGCAGTTGACAGTTTTATGCCAGTTGTTCTAACTAATCCACAATCAGCAGGGGCAAGAGCATTTACCCAGTTGACTGAGGAATTTTTACAGAAGTTAAAGGTTTTGGTGGATACCAAGGAACCTAAAACCAAGTTGAAATTAACTTCCTGGGATTAGCAATAAATTATCCTTCTCCTCGGTTTAGAATTGCCCTGCCAAAGCTGATATGCAGCGTTCGCATAACAAGGGATGTTTTGTTGATTCACCTACTTTGACTGAGTAGTTCCAACAGCGATCGCACTTCTGTCCATCAGCTTTCACTACCCCAATTCCCAACCCCTCTGACTGAAAGCTGTGTTTCAATTCTGCCAAGGCTGTAGGCGAATCGATTAGCTCTACCTGAGAGACGATAAACAGGTAGCGTAACTCGTCTACGCCGTTGGCTGTTGAGTGAGTACTAAGGTTTTTAGCTTGTAGCGACTTTTGCAAATCTGAATCCAAGACGTAGAGTAGAATTTTGGCTTCTAGGGAAGAACCAATCATTCTTTCCACTCGCGCTTGCTCTAGCACCTTATTAGCCTCGTTACGGATTTGCTGCAACTGTTGCCATGATTTGGCTAGTTCTGGTCTGTGCCAGTGTTCCTTTAACTTCACCCAGCCGGATTCAAACACCGATTTGTATGGTGTTGGGTAGGGGAGATGTTGCCAGATATCCTCTGCCATATGGCAGAGTACTGGCGCGATCGCTCTGGCTAGGTTTTCTACGGCGATTGCTAATACTGTCTGACAACTACGACGGCGGAAGGCATCTGGGGCGCTGATATAAAGCCTGTCTTTAGCAATATCTAGATAAAAGTTAGATAAATCGACAACGCAGAAATTCTGTATTGTTTGGAAGAATCGGAAGAACTGGAAACTTTCAAATGCCTCCGTGACTTCCCCAAACACCTCCGTCATCCGGTGCAGCATACAGCGGTCAAGCTCAGGCAGCAGTTCGTAAGGCACTGTATCTTGACTGGGGTCACCGTTCTCCCGGAGGTTACCTCCATAGAGAGAGGTGACTCCGTCAAAGTCGTGCAGATTGCCTAATAAAAACCGAGCAGTGTTGCGAATCTTGCGATAGATTTCCCCCATCTGTTTGAGAATATTCTTGCCGATGGGGACATCTGATGAGTAGTCCACTGAGGACACCCACAGCCGCAGTACATCTGCTCCGTAAGGAGGCTCTGCTTTTTGATTCTTGCCTCCCTCAATGACCACAGTTGGATCAACAACATTGCCCAAAGATTTACTCATCTTGCGACCTTGTTCATCCAAGGCAAAGCCGTGAGTCAAAACTTGCTTGTAAGGAGCTATGCCATTTGTTGCCACACTTGTTAGCAAGCTGGACTGGAACCAACCCCGATGCTGATCCGAGCCTTCCAAGTACAGCTCTGCTGGATAGCGTAGCTCTGGTCGCTGCTTGAGCACTGCTGCCCAGGAAGAGCCAGAGTCGAACCAAACATCCATCGTATCGAAGCCTTTGCGGTAAGACTGTCCATCATTGCGGTATTGTTCTGGCAATAACTCCTCAACAGAAAGTTCCCACCAGGCATCAGAACCTTTTTCTGCAAAAATTGCTTGTACGTGGCTAATGGTTGCTTCTGTGAGTAGCGGTTCACCAGTTGCTTCGTTGTAGAAAACCGGAATCGGGACACCCCAACTGCGCTGCCGAGAGATACACCAGTCGGAACGCTCAGAGACCATTGCTGTGATCCGATTTTCGCCTTGGGCAGGAATCCACTTAACAGAGGAAATCGCTCTTAATGCTTCTTCCCTAAACCCCTCTACTGAAGCAAACCATTGTTCTGTTGCCCGGTAGATGACTGGCTTTTTGGTTCGCCAATCATAAGGATATTTATGAACATATGGCTCTTCCTTCAGTAAGGCTCCCACCTGCTTCAGGGCAGTAATAACCGCCTCAACTCCCTCTCCTAGCACATTTAATCCAGCGAAAGGACCAGCTTCCTGAGTAAAATTACCATCCTCCGCCACCAACGAGGGGGCAGATATGCCATAGTGCTGACCGACAATGTAATCCTCCGTACCGTGAGCCGGAGCGCTGTGTACTAACCCTGTACCTGACTCAGCAGTGATATCATCTCCCATCGCCACAATCGGACTTTCACGCTCAAATAGCGGGTGCCGATAGGTAGAGTTCTCTAAAGCCTTGCCGGGCATTGTGGCTTTCACAGCTAAATTGGTACCCAAAGTTGCTGACAACCGCTCTACTGCGTCTGCTGCCACTATTAGGTATTTTGTCGCCACCAATTGATGAGATGCTTCGACCTCAACCACTGCGTAAGTCAGCTCTGGCTGCACGCGGACAAACATGTTAGCTGGTATTGTCCAAGGCGTAGTGGTCCAGATCGCTACCCCTAGACTAGGTAAGTATGGTTCTAATGCCGATTGAACTCCTGCTGCCAATCCGACTATTTTGAAGACAGCGTAGATACTGCGGGAGGTATGACCTTCGGGATACTCTAACTCTGCCTCAGCCAAGGCAGTTTGAGAGCTGGGGCTCCAGTAAACTGGCTTCAGCCCCCGGTAGATGTATCCCTTTAAGACCATCTGACCAAACACCCCAATTTGCGCCGCTTCGTACCCCGGCTGCAAGGTTAAATAAGGATGCTCCCACTCGCCCCAAACGCCGAAACGCTTGAAGCCTTTTCGCTGTTCGTCTACTGTCTTAAGGGCAAAGTCTCTAGCTCGGCGACGCAGTTCCAGAGACGTAAGCTGTTGGCGCTCTTGCGGCTTCATGCCTTGGATGACTTTCAGTTCAATTGGTAGCCCGTGGCAATCCCAGCCAGGGACATAACGCGCTTTGCGCCCTTGCAGTAATTTGAAGCGGTTGATGATGTCTTTAAGAATTTTGTTGAGGGCATGACCCATGTGCAATTGTCCATTTGCATAGGGTGGTCCGTCATGGAGAATGAACAAATCGCCAGGATTATCTTGTGACAGTCGTTCGTAGATACAATGGTCTGCCCAAAACTTTTGTAGCTCAGGCTCCCGTTCGGTAGCGTTCGCCCGCATGTCAAAATTGGTCTTGGGCAGATTAACAGTGTCTTTATAGCTTCTAGTTGCTGTCACAATTGATGCCGCAGTAGTAACGCTGAGTTTTGTAAACTTCTATTATAGGACAGAGTTTGCTGCGGCAGACGGAAGGAAGCTCCAGCAGTAGAGCAAAAGATAAGTTTTTGTGCTAGCTAGGATTTAGCCAGAAGCAGATGGGCAGTCGGTAGTCACTGGCGGACCTACTACTTTTTCTTCTTCTGGTCCAGGTTCAGGAGTTACAATCACTGTTCCAAAGCAACGTTGACATTCAGCAATATAGGTTCGCCGATCTACGTGGCTAAACAAGCCCAGTTGATGACCCCGGCTTTGAGCTAATGCCTGTACCTCTTTCAAGAGCGTTTCTACTTCTCTCATGCTGTTGAACCTTCCATCCTATAAGACAGAGATTGATTGCAAAAACTGTATTCAGCAATACTTTTAGCTTAATTAACCACTGCCTGTTTAAAATCTGTCTCACGTCTGGAGATCCTCTGCTCCCCCTGCTCCCCCTGCTTCCCCTGCTCTCTTCCCCTCCTCTTGGGTCGTTTCTACTGCTTGAGCGATCGCTTCTTCTTCGGTCAGAGCAGCTTGAGAAGTCTCGGTGGTCACAATGTCTGCTGGGATCTCTGTTGGTGTAGGAGTTGACTGTTCAATGACCTCGACTTTATCTACTGGAGGAACAGAAGTAGCTTGACTCCGGCGTTGGGTGATGGCACCTAGCTTTTGCTGTATTTGACCTTTAACACCAGTGGCAGTGCTACCCAAACGACCACCTAGTTGAGAAAGCCGATTTGGGATTGATAGATTGGACACTTTGTTCTGAACTGTGCTTTTAAGTTCTGCCGTATTAGGGAGTTCCGTTTGTTGCTGGCGTGGAGTAAGTCCCCGGCGTAACTGTAGAGTTTGCGTAACTGACCAGCCCAATAGCACCACACTCGCTACTTGCCCCAGTAACAAACCTCCTGCAATCTGTCCAGCACACACCCATAACACCAAAGCGTAAAATAGCCCCAGTCCACTCCAGTAAAAATCACTCTTACGGTGGACTTCTGGGAAAAAGAAAGCCGCTAGATAGATGGCGAGGCTACCAAGACCAACTGCCGCTGCCAGGATGTATGCCAACATAATCGTGGGTACTCTTTTTTCATGAGACTTGATATCTTAATTTTGCAAGAAAACTGTTGACTT
>JAFAVL010000101.1 GCA_019242465.1 Chroococcidiopsidaceae cyanobacterium CP_BM_RX_35
GATTAAGAAGAGCAATCTCAGTACCTCAGCTAGTTGATTAGCAAAAGGTATTAAAATATATGCTGCATGCTCTTCTCCCTTTTTTGCCGCATCTTCTACTACCCTTTCTATTATTTGAATGAAGTCAGAGTTGATCATTTCTCCAATCTGCTGCAGGAATGCCCACTCATACCCATCACGCCAGATTTGCAGCTCTTTAATCAGATGCCGATAAGCTTCGATATTTTCTTCAATCATTGGTCATTACCTTAATCAAAGGGGTATTGTGCTAGGGATAGTAGCTTAGTTTTAGGTATCTATCCAAAATAAGTCCTGATATAAATTTTTCTGCGATCAGGAAGACTGAGCAGGGAACCGCAATTGCTACTATTACCGACTAATACAATATCTCAAAACGGGCTATATGCAAGTCTGGTGTATGAAGAAGAATTAAGCAGCATTCCGCCTGGTGGTTGAATCTGACGGTTGAGATACTCGCATCCCGTCTTGGAACTTGACTCCAGCAATCACCTCCCTTAATCGTAAGTATCCTCAAATCCGTAACCAGTGCCTCTGTGCACTCTGCATCAGCTTGAACACCAACGACAGAATACTGTCTGAGGATACGCAGCCGCGGGTCTTGTCTGTCCTTAAGCGTACAGTCGCAAAGGTTGATTCAATCGGATTGGTGGTGCGAATATGCCCCCAGTGTTCAGCAGGAAAATCATAGAACGCTAACAGAGCCGCTCGGTCTTTGACTAAACACTCCACGGCTTTGGGATACTTAGCATCGTAGGTCTTGATAAATCGCTCCACCGCCTGCTCGGCAGCTTGCTTGGTTGCTGCCAAGTAAATGTCTTGCAGGGCAGACTTAGCTGAGGGTTGCTGAGATTTGGGTAGGTGATTGAGCACATTCACCGTCTTATGCACCCAGCAGCGCTGCACTCGGGTAGAGGGAAATACTTGTTTCAGTGCTTTCCAAAACCCTAGCGCCCCATCACCAATTGCCAATTCTGGAGCTTTTTTCAGTCCTTGGTCTTGCAATCGCAACAGCAAGGCTTTCCAGTTTAAGTGCGATTCTCGTAACCCGATTTCCAGTCCTAGCAGTTCTTTGATACCGCTATCACTGACGCCAATCAGAACCAGAATGCATTGCTGCTCGTCCTCGTTGCGGATGTGGAAGTACACCCCGTCTGCCCACATATACACATAACGCTTACTGGCTAATGACCGCTGCTGCCAATGCCGATGCTCTTCTAACCACTTGGTTTTGAGTCGGCTAATTGTGCTGGCTGATAGCCCTGCTGCCCGCACTCCTAGCAACGATGCCAACGCTTCAGAAAAATCGCCAGTGGACACTCCCTTGAGATACAGCCAGGGCAACACCTCTTCCACACTGCGGGCGCGCTTCAAGTACGGGGGCAATAAGGACGAATTGAATTTGATACCGCTGCCAGTCCGGTCTCGCACCTTTGGTACCTGGACTTCCACCTCTCCCACCCCTGTCATGATTTGGCGTTCGGGTAGATAGCCATTGCGCACTACTCCTTGTCGTCCCTGCTCATCTTTGAGCTGCTGATACTGCTGCAGGAATTCTCGTAACTCCGCTTCTACCGCTTGAGCAATAATTTGTCTTGCGCCTTGACCTACTAGTTGGGTCAAGGCATCGCTAAGTGATTCCGTTGTCTCTATCGCTAACCTTGGAATATTATTGTCGTTATTCATGGTGTATCCTAGTTTGGATTTTTTGCTTATTTAGCAGGATACGCCCTTCCTTCTCCTTGGCTCATACACCACTTTTGAGCATAACTCTCTCCTTCCCCAACTGGTATTGGGTTCTCTGTAAAACTCTGTATAGAGGACGACCCTTCAATGGTTTTCGGCTCAATTTGACAAGGAAATTTCGTAATCTGCAAATTTAATTGAGTTAATTCAAATCTTTTTTCCATCTCTTTAATGGGTCCGGCATGATTAGCCACCACGCGCAGAATCCGTTTGGTGAACTGCTTGAGAACTGCCACCAGACCTTGAGGAACTAAATATTTCCACAGTGCATTTTTCAAGGATTGGACGCAGTAGGTCTTGCTTCTACCAACTGAGATCTCAAACCGAACTTCTTGTAGATCAATCTCTTGTGGCACCCCACCGGGGTATTTGTAGAGCAGGTATTGCCATAGATGAATAGCACATGGGGGTAAACCATGGGCTTGCTGTTGGTGATATTCCGTCCACTGCACATACTGCTGATGAGGTGCTAAAGCTGGACGGTGAGCAATTGGAGGATGCTCTGAAATCAATATTGGTGTCATTATCAAATTCTCAGTTTTTTGTGGTTTCCCAGTAGGAGATAAGCCACTACTGGTGTTGGTTAACTAACCGAACTAGAACGTAGTGGCAATTGACAAAACTTGCTGGACGAAAGCAGGCGCTTTCTTGCCGTTAACTGCTGGCACTGAATCAAACAGTTGTTGCAGTTCATTAGGGGTCAGCTCAGGCAGAATTGTTGCACCCCAATCGAGTGCATCTTCTGGAGACTTCCAGGTGCGATAGACTTCAGTTTGAGATGGTGGCAGTTCTATCAATTGCTGCTTTTTGGCATCAGGAATAGTTTCCACTTCCAGCTCATCCAACACGGCTAATCCACAGAGACTGAGAGTCACACGGCGCTTAGCTTTAGACTCTGCCTTCATTAGTAGGTTGGCTCTGGCTTCTCCTTGAGCTTGACCAAGGAAAACAGCTCCTATCGACTCATCACAACGCCCATCTGGTAGTGTTGCCCTAGCGGTGACGACGTAAATCTCGTCTACCAATTCCCGCGATACGATTTGGACACTGACACAGTGGAGCCGCCGCAATTGTTCTGTGGCTTCCCGTAAGGCATACAACTTGAGCTTTCCGTTAAGCCGGATGTAAGCAAATGGTTGCGTTAATGGATTCAGTCCCAGGCTCTCACAAACACGAGAATAGTAGGCAATGCGATCACTCTCTGATAACTGAGATAAGTCTCCCTGAATCAAGACTTTTTCCAGAGCATTTGAGTTCATTTTTTTAACCTCTACTGCTTATAAGAAGTTCAGGGTTGGAGACATAAACTCCAGCCCAACTGCTTTAGAACTCCTCGCAGTCGCTCCAGTTGTAGTCGTCAATCTCGCCGCGTGTCGCCGCTCCTGGTCCGAAGCGCTTTTCTAGTTCTGCGTCAACTGGATCTGAAGGCTCCCACATACTACAACCGTTGTCTTGGTAGTAGCCCTTGCTATCCAAGTAAGATTGCTGGCTCTGCAATGCCTGGGACAAATCAATGTGCTGTGCGAATGTAGTCATTGCTAAAATCTTGATCGTTGTTTTTATTAGTTCTTGGCGGTTGACAGCCGCCTTTTTCTTGCCTACTCTCTAGTTCTGCTTAACTGAGAGTAGGTTCAAAGACCTGATATCTCAATTATAACTCTGGTATACCAGAGTTGTTAAGTACAATCGATCAAAATCACTTATAGCGCACTGGTATACTAGAGTTGGAGGTAGAGGAACATATGGCAAGACCTAAAAAATTTGATCATGCATTTAAGCCAGAGGGCAAGGAACCGCTCTCTAAGCGACAATTACAGGTAAAAGTACCTGAAGCGATTGCAGATGCCCTCAACCAACTTCCAAGCGGCGATCGCAGTAAATGGTTACGGCAAGTCATAACTGAAGCTGTTGAAAGAGAATTAATAAAAACTAATCAATCAGTCTATTGAGACACTGGTATACCAGGATTTGTCATGCATCTGTTCTTTCGTTCGATACCCCAAGAGGATCTAGAAACACCCGGCGCACAATACTGGGTGTTTCTGTTTTGGGTGATTGTTTCTGATTGGAGTTTAGACTAATTTTGCTTCCCAAACCACTAAACCCTTATCCAGACAGGCTTTGCTAATTCATCAGCTTGTTTAGGTCCCCCCATCTAAAATGCTTGCTACACAAGGGCGGTAGCGTGAAAAATAAAATTGAGTCTAAACTCCCGTTAAATATGTCACAGACTGAACAGATTACGTTGGATAAATTGCACGCTCTCGGAGTTGAAACCCTGGCTCAATTAGTCATGGAAGGGTGCAACTTTGACTCTCTGTTTGCTCAACGGGTTAGACGCACTCTCGTCGCCGCCACGAGGGACACAAAATCGTTAATTTCTTTGCTCAAACAACAACTGACAAGCTTGTCGAAGGGCAAGAAATTTTATGAGGCAAGTGAATCAGAGGAGTTGGCGGAGAAACTGCGTGAAATTCGGCGAGGAATTAGCGATGAGCTAGCACCCCTTGATTTGAAGGCAGCCATTGAGCTGATGCAAAAATTGCTCAGCCTTCACTCTCAGGTGTTTGAACGTGTGGATGACAGTTATGGCAACATTTGGCCGATCTTTGACTGTGTCCTGGAAAACTTAGCGGCACTCTACATCAGATTAGACTCTTATGATCGAAGGGCATTAGCGGAAGAGGTCTTCAATTGGTACAGCCATAATGGCTATGGCATTTACGACAACGTCATCAAGCATTTCGCTCCAGCTTTAGGCGAGGAAGGACAGAACGTAGTAGAAAAGTTACTCAAAAATCAGCTCACAATAGCAGAGCAAACTCGAAGTGCTTCTGGATGGAGTACTCATGAGACGATTTCCGGCTTGCTGGCTCTAGCTGATGCGAGGCAGAACGTTGAGGAGTATATGGGCATTATTCAAACCTACTGTGCTCCCATCACTTGTTCTGAAAAATTAGCAATAGCTGAACGTCTTATTCAGGTCAAACGCGATCAAGAAGCTCTGCAATGGTTAGAACAAGTAGAGGAGGCTGGGCGTTTTGAAGAACGAAAAGGGACATTGAAGATTCAGGCACTGGAGGGACTGGGACGAAACAGTGAAGCGCAGCAGGTAAGAATTCAGCAATTTAGCGACTCGCTCTCAACTGAGCTTTATCAGGAATGTCTGAAGATGGCAGCGGAGCCAGAATCTCTGCAACAACAGTTATTAAATGCTGCCACTGCTCACGGTTCACCTTCCCAAGCACTGTATTTTTTTTATGAGATAGGGGAGTGGGAACGGGCGGCTCAACTGGTGCGACACAATCGAGACAAATGGAATGGTAGAGATTATTATTCACTCCAACCAGTGGCCAAAAAACTGGAAAAGCCATGGCCGTTTGAATCAACAATTCTTTATCGGGCTCTAATTGACGATATTGTGGCTCGGGCACAGTCAAAGTACTATCATCATGCGGTTCGATACATGAAAGCCCTTGAGCAACTGAGTCTGAAAGTAGAGGACTGGAATGGAATGCTATCTCACGAAGAGTATTTATCTCAGCTGCGGGAAAACCATAAGCGAAAGACGGCTTTATGGAGCAAGTACGAAAAAAAGGATAGTAGGAAGTGTAACAAGTCAGGCTAACAGTGCCAAGCAAGACAACATGAGACAGGCTCTTTTACACAGTAGCCAATTTACTGCTGAGCTAGTGCTAAACTGATAGCTAATCAATCAGTTTGAAGTTTAGTAATTGACTAAGATGGCACAGAATGGTCCTAGCCTTACAGCTTTGAAGCAATATCTACAAAGTTCTTCTAAAGAAGATTTAATCAGTGATATTTCAGAACTTTTCAAAAGGTTCAATTCCGTGAAAGATTACTATCAAATCAAACTTTCTCCTCAAGCCGAGGCACAAGTAGGAGAGAAATATAAAAAAATCATTGCCGATGAGTTCTTTCCTACACGAGGTTTTGGTAGAGCGAAGCTTGCAGTTGCCAAAAAAGCGGTGACTGAGTACAAAAAGGTGACTAAGAATCCAGCCGGTATTGCTGATATCATGCTGTTCTATGTAGAGCAGGGCGTAAAATTTACTAATGCATATGGTGATATTGATGAGCCTTTCTATAACAGCATGGAAAGCATGTATGAAAAAGCAGTGGAATGGATTATCAGGTATGCAATGCCAGATGTTTTTCAAGAACGTTGTCTGAGAATTGTGGAAGATACATCAGATATAGGGTGGGGGTTTCATGATAACCTCAGTGATATCTACAGTGATGCTTTCAACAATCAATAAGCGGACTGAGGTCGAAGGTAGTGATAGGAAGGAAGCAGTGGTGAGGCTCAAATCCTGTCTAGCTCTGCATTGTAATCATGAATGAAGTACCAAACGCTCCAACAAGATTGTTCAGCTTTTTGGAGAATGATAGGCTTTCTCTTACTAATCGAGAAACGCTTTGTCTAAAGGTATTATTCAGCCGTTCAATATGATTAGTTAGACCCGTTTCTTTACCGACAGCTCGATGACGTTCATTGGGAATAACTGTTTTGTAAGCTTGCCAAAAATCTGTATAGACAAAGGCACATTGTTGATCATTGGTAACAAGTTAAGGCTGCATGAACTCGTTGCCAAGCGCCAAGCCCTGTTGCTATCCAAGGCGGAACACGCCGAACTGATGCAACTGGGCGATCGGATTGAACAACTTGACGCAGAGCGCATCGAACATTTAGCAGCATTGGCAAAATTACGACAGCGATCGTTGACCGAAATCATGCAAGATTTAGGCATTCAACCGCCTACTTGTGTCTGAGCAGCGTGTAACGCTCGAACAGCGGCGGTTAGTGGTCGAGAGAGCTAAAGGTTGTTGTGAATATTGCGTGAGCCAAATGAAATTTGCGACGCAATCCGTTTCATCGACTCTCCACGAAT
>JAFAVL010000272.1 GCA_019242465.1 Chroococcidiopsidaceae cyanobacterium CP_BM_RX_35
ATTGCTCTCATCATGACGACAAGTGCAATTGCTCCCTTAGTGATTTCTGATCGAGCTTCCGCTTAGACTGCAAGAGCGCTCTTGCTAAGTGAAGGTAAAAAACTATGTGAATCGAAGGTTTTAGACTCTAGTCAAGCGTATTGTTAGCCTTTTTGTGCTGCTAGAACTCTATCATTTGTCTTAATCACCCTGCCATTAATAACTAATCCAGTTGGATAACCTAGCTCAATTAACTGTTTGAAAGCAATTTCCATCTTCTGCCGATTGCCACGGTATAGGATCTCCCATAGCCCATTAGTACGGATATGAATTTCCCAGGGAAGAGCCAGATTAAAAGCTGAAGTATCCATATACTACGCTGCCATTTGAGAATCTAAAATTACTTTTTCCTTGAATAAATCAAAGCAGAAATAACTTTGGAAAGCAATGCCCTAGAGGAGCATTCACTGGAAGATCCTACTTTTCCTAATTTTTCCTGCTCGTTTTTTCCTACAAATACGTTAGATAATAAGATGTCGTTTATTCTACAAAGAAAATAAATTACGTAGAATTAATTTTGATTGCAATTCTCTCTCTAGACAAAGTATCTAGAATCAGAAACACAATTTTTCTAAAGAACTTTATTCTGTTTTCCTTATTTTTTTTGTTTTAGATTGTAATCCATGAGTGACTGGTTCCCTAAAAACTCACTTATAAATCTATATAGCAATTCATTTAAGTTCAATTCTTGTAGTAAATAAACTTTATCTGTTAGAGCAGTCAATACACATGTTAATAAATTTCTCCTTTAAAAATTGACAGATAGTATAAATTAGTTTTGTCACTCTTATTATGAAAATTGAAATAAATTTTAAGCCAATAGTTCTATTAATCATGGCTTTTATAAAATTTATAACTTTTTATGCTTTGCGTCTTTTAAGCAAGAATTTTTTATATCTTAGCTTTCATTTTATATAGCTAAAACGAGAAAAATTTAGAGGGAATATCGTCTAGGTGAGGGAGAGATGCTGATAAATTAATTGCTTGCTCTGGAGATAGAGGCTGCCGACGCCACTCGTTCAAAGCAAAGTCCTATTCGTCCTACAACTGATTCAACTCGTCTATACTTACGGGAAATCGGTCGAGTTCACATATTGAATCAAGATGAGGAGGTGTCAGAAACCTAGAAAGTTCAGCGCTACCTGTGGATGCGCTCCCTCCTCTCTAGTAAGACGGATAGCGAGTCCCCAGAAGACATGTTGATCCGAGAAGCCTTGCATCAAGACTTGCAGTACATATTGGCAGATTTAACCGACCGAGAGCGAGATGTGATTCTGATGCGATTTGAGCTGGGAGGTGGTCATCCTTACTCCTTAGCAGAAAATGGGCGAACACTGAATTTATCACGAGAACGGGTGCGACAGATTGAATCAAAAGCTCTCCAGAAGTTACGTCAACCGAAGCATCGCAACCAAGTTCGGGATTATCTGGAGTCTTTGAGTTAGAAGGCTGGCGGCGATTTTACCAATGTTAACCAGATCCAAAAAGTCATCCCTTTGAACAACGATTGCCTGCTTGATGACTTGAGAGCGCACGACTTGTCGTTGGTGTTCCAGTGCTTCCAGTGATCGCTCTAAATCTCTCAAGTAAGCTGAGATTTTTTCTGTGTCGCTCGTCTCTGACAAAGTTTTCAGCACAGTTGCCAATTGCTCCAGCAGTTGCTGAATTTCGCTCTGCAACTGCTGAAACACAGGATGATCGGCAGAGATCGCTAACAGCTCGACCAGTGCTACAACCGAATGTAGCAATGTTTTTGAGTGTCCCGCTCTCTCATAGTACCAACAGGTTTTGCCGTTAGTTACCTATCCATCAAATACAGGATTTCTAATCAGAATGACGTAGGTTTTCTGGCTGCTGAAGGTAATCTCCGCCAGACCCATATTTCCAAACCTCAATCCAGCGCTGGCAGTAATATTGTGGTACTGGGGGCAAATTCTTCACCCAAGGTGCCAGAGGCTGACTTAGCCAAAATAAAGCAGAGTAAGCACCTAGATTGACGTAATGCACCATCCAATCCAGCAAACTTCCTACTCCGACCTGTGGAATTATCTTAGCGACTAATCCCGGATGTGCCAGTGTCGTTTGCAGCAGTGTTCGCGTCAGGGCTTGAAACTGTACCACATCTTGTAAAAATGGCTTGAGAACTGAGTCCCCTAACTGGCTCATTTCCAGAAATACAACTGAGAGCAATTGGTTAATTTGCTGTGGGGCAATTGTTTTTTCAACCCCAACACTCATTGCCCGTTGAAATAGCCAAGTCACACTCAGGTTTGGCTGATAAGGCTGTAGCATTGCCAGAGCTTGGGAAGATAGCTGCTCGGCTTGCAGCGCCTCGTGAATTCCCAATGTTAAACGCTCGAGATGACGCACCATCGCACCAAAGCCGCCAAAGCTTAAAGGGGATTGGCTACCGCTACTGTCCCCCACTGGAAGAATGCGGCTCCAAGGCGATCGCAAAGGACTTTGCCGATACGAGGGAAAGAACCCAAATAGTGCCCTTTTCAATTGCAACTGCGATAACTCTACACCCTGGTATTCCGGCAGCAAGCGCAAGTACTCGTCAAATAACGCTTCTAAACCAAGGCGATTTGGATGAGCATCTATGTAAGTAAACAAGTAGGTAGTTCTGCCATCACGGGCAGGAAAGGCTTCCCAGAAGTACTGGCATTGATTTTGCAAGGGTGTGAACGACACCAATAAATCGCCCGCCTCATTGTGTGGAAATCCCTGGGCACAACTTCCCACTACCAAGCAAACACCATCGGGTTTTTGCCCCTGTCGTGCTTACTGAGCTATGGGAGAAAAATGCCCCATAACATCAAGCAACAAGCGTGTTTTGAAACCGTCTCCCGCTTCCACCATCACGCCATCGGGGTGAACGACTACCCCCTCAAATGGCGTCTGTTCAACCAGACAACCACCAACTTCCAGAAATCGCCGCTTCAAGGTTTCTAAGAGAAAAACTGGGTCAACGCCAATGTTAAGAATGTCTTGCACCCAAAGTTCTGGACCATCCAGAAAGCTAACACGTGCAGGGTTGTACTGAGTGGCGATCACTTGCTCTAATTCAGCCGCACTCAGCAAATTCAGTTCCACAAAAACTTCCAGTTCTGGGCGGGAGATGTTCCATTCTTGCTCTCTGCCGCGCAGAATCCCTCGCTCAAGTAATACTACGCGCCACCCCAACTGAGCTAGGGCACAACCAATTAAAATTCCCAATGTACCGCCCGCAACAACAACATCGCAGTCCACTACCCCTAACGGCAACTGGCTCTGTTTTATGACTTGTGGGATAGCTGTCGTTTTTTCCCTGAGGGAGGATAAGAGGCGATCGGCGCTTCGCAATCTTTCTAGGATATCTCCAGGTAGCTCTCTGAGAATTTCTTCTGTTAGGGTCATTTAAGTCATGCCAGATGCTAATGCAATCTTAGCAACAGGCACATACACATTATGAATAAAATTGATAGATGAAAGATGCCATGATTTAAC
>JAFAVL010000608.1 GCA_019242465.1 Chroococcidiopsidaceae cyanobacterium CP_BM_RX_35
AATAGATCAACCCAGCCAAGCTCCGTACAGTGTAAGCACCGCGACTAAAGCCAAACAGGTAAATTTCGTCTCCTGCTACGTAGTTGAGGGACAAAAAGCGATAGGCATCCTGAATAACTTTATCAATCCCCCAGCCAAAAACTCCGCCTGTAATCTTATCAAACTCATCCCCTGTGCCAACTCCCTGGTCATAAAACACAGTCTGGAGGATGTTATTGGTGGTAATAGGTTTGACTGCTTGAGCAATTTTGACAACGTTGGTTGGATAGGGACTATTGAGAGCTTGCCAAGTGCCATCACAACAGACCACCAGACGCTTCATCGGTTTGATTTCCTCTCAATTTAGATAGGTATTGAGTGACATGTTGGGATAGTTTTAGATATTACGATTATACCCCTAGTCTTATTGTTAGACAAGATTCAGTATCAACAAATACAAAAAACGCCTCGATCAGCTCTTAAGCTTGCAACACATTCTGAGTCATTAAGTGAGCAATTGGCTGATGAAAAAGCACTACTCTGTTGCCATTATAGGAGGTGGTCAAGCTGGTCTGTCCATGAGCTACTGCTTAAAGGAGAGAGGTTTCGACCATATCGTCTTTGAAAAAAATCGGGTGGGATATTCATGGCGCTCAAAACGTTGGGATTCCTTTTGTTTAGTGACGCCAAATTGGCAATGTAGGCTTCCTGGGTATCACTACTCAGGGAAATATCCTCACGGTTTTATGCAAAAGGATGAGATCGTCAAATACCTTGAGGACTACGCTGCATCGTTTAACCCTCCCATAAAAGAAGGTGTTGCAGTGTTGAGAGTTCAAAAGAACGGTTCTCAGAATGTCTTTGAATTAACGACTTCTATTGGAGATTATACGGCAGATCAAGTAGTGATTGCTTCAGGTAACTACCATATTCCCAAGGTGCCAAAAATGGCTGAGCGGCTGCCCAAAAATATTTTGCAGTTACATTCATCTGAATACAAAAACCCACAGCTATTACCTGATAAGGACGTGTTAGTTGTGGGGACAGGACAGTCAGGTTGTCAAATCGCTGAGGATTTACACATTGCAGGGAAAAAAGTCCATTTGTGCGTGGGGAGTGCCCCTCGATCTCCGCGAATGTATCGAGGGAAAGATGTCGTTGCTTGGTTAGATCAAATGGGATACTACGATTTACCAATTGACGAACATCCACAAAAAGAGAAAGTCAGGGTATCTGCCAATCACTATGTTACTGGTCGTGATGGTGGGCGAGAGATTGACTTACGACGATTCGCTTTAGAGGGCATGCAACTATACGGAGCGTTGAAAAATATTTCCCTCAGTGGCAATCTCGAATTTCGGAACAATCTGAAGCAAAATTTGGATCAAGCAGATGCGGTTGCTGAAAGTATCAAGAAAACCATTGATGGATTTATTGAGAAGCAGCAAATATCAGCACCGACAGAACCTCCTTACAAACCCATTTGGGAGCCAGAGGAAGAGGTTCTAACGCTGAATTATGAACAGGCTGATATAGGAGCTGTTGTTTGGTGTACTGGGTATCAGTCTGATTTTAGCTGGATAGAGGTTCCGGTATTTGATGGAAAGGGCTATCCCGGTCACAAACGGGGTGTAACAGATGTAAGTGGCTTGTACTTCTTGGGATTGCCCTGGCTATATACCTGGGGCTCAGGAAGGTTTTCGGGGATAGCTCAAGACGCTAGTTACTTGGCTAATTGCATTGTGGCGAGAAAGAAGGTATTTCATCCAAATACGTCATCGAACACTGTAAATGCAGTTGCACTTGGTTTGTAGCAGCGCTCGACAACCTATCGATTAGATAGGCTTGTCGTTAAAACTGGGATAAGATTAATTTCTGAATCTGCGCGGGATTGAGCTGTTCTACATGACTAAAAATAGCAGCTGCGCCACTTGCTTTTAGAGTTTCAGCATAGGCATCACGACGCGCCGGAGTTTCCTGTACGTGAGGAGGCAAAATCCCTACTCCAATCCAGTAACGCTTGGGGTTAAGCGATCGCGCCCTTTGCACAGTATACATATCAGCTACCGTATCCCCAGCATATAGAACTGGAGTAGAGGAATCAACTCCTTTGTGCTGTTCTATCTGTTGAACTGTTGCTAACAAACCAGTTGGATCTGGCTTTCCTGGCGCATCCTCCATTGCGACTAGGATGGGTGAGTGTAAACCGAGACGGGTTGTGAGAACGTAAGTGGCGGAAGCGCGAGTGGCACCACTGAAGAATCCCCAGTAATTTCCTGCTGCACTAAGCTGTTGCAGATAGCTAGGGTGCAATAGTAATGGTTCATTGCAAATATAGCCTGTCCAGTGGTTAGGTTCAGGTCCTCGATACCGGGACTGAAAAAAGGCGACGAGGGCTTGGTAGTCTAGCTGTAGGTGTGATCGCGGCTGTCCTTTAGTCTCAAAGTAACGGAAAACTAGCTCCTGGGAGCCTTCCCAATCGTTATTCCATAGACCTTCCAACTTCAAATCATCGATATCTACAGAAGTTGGGCGATAGGCTCCAGCGGTGAAATGCTCAACCGTATCAGCTAGTGCCCGTCGATAGGAGCCCCCAACATCGCGAACGACACCGTCAATATCGAATACTACTATGGCTGAGACGAATTGTTGATCATGCATGCACATTATCCTACAGGAAAGCAGTTGCAATCTAAGGATGTATTTGGTGACTCAGACCTACCTGCTAAGGTAAGAAAGGTTGGCATCCTCCCTAACCCGTTTGCTGAGGGTAGGTTACAAGCGCGATTACGATAACCTAGAGAAATGATAAGCCGTAGGACTCAAGGGTTCGCGCCATGTGTTTGCTCCGGCACGGCGGATAAAGGGGTCGGTGCGACCGACCCCAACCGCCTCGACTCAAGAGCGCAAGCTCAAACACCCCGTCATAACCTAACTCATGCCCAGTCAGACAAAAAGTGCTACCTGTTTCAACTATCAAGGAGTTTACCCTTGCCCCGTATGTCGTTTGGGACAAATTCAAGCTTTGCCGTTGATGGAGGCTATGGCTTGTGACTTTTGCCATCACATTTTTACTGTCAACCTCGAAAAACAACAGCTCCAGATGCCTTCTAGGCAACCGCCTTTAACTTGGCATTGGAATGGCAGGAATTGGACAGGGGCGCAATTAGAGGGTATTGAATTGGGTTGGGCTTATTGGCTAGCAGCGGCAGCGCTTGTTCTTCTCCCAACAACTTTAATTGGGTTAACAGTCTACGCTTTTCCCCCAACTCCCGATACTCCCTTGTCTTGGGTGCCTACAGTCTGGGTATGGTTTGCCTTTGTATCTCATCTAGCAATTATTGGATGGCTAGTGATTGAGTTTTATCAATTTCCCATTGGAGCATACTTGAGAGTCATGCGTCGGCGCTTATTAAGACGCTAAGTAAGGAAAATAAGTTGATGGATCGGTTAAACTTTAGCCTGTTTCAGCAGTTTTGGAAGATTGCCAAGTCCTACTGGTCAGGGGATGAAAAATGGCAAGCCAGAGGGTTACTGCTGGGGGTTGTGTTGTTTCTGCTAGCATATACGGGGTTAAGTGTCCTCCTCAATAACAAACGAGGGGTGCTGATCTCAGCCCTTTCCGCCCAGGATGAGCCGCGCTTCTGGCAAACCGTCGTCATTTTCATCGGTGTGCTGGTAGTCTATGCGCCCCTGTTAGCTGGCTATACCTATCTCCGCGATCGCCTCAGTTTGCAATGGCGGCAGTGGCTCACTCATCGATTTGTAGACAGCTACTTTCGAGATCGCGCCTACTACAACCTTCAGATCTCAGGGACAGAAATTGATAACCCAGATCAACGGATTGCGGAAGATGTTCGCAGTTTTACCCAGGGATCTCTCACCTTTTTGTTGGTACTAGTAGAGTCCGTTTTGTCGGTAGTTGCCTTCAGTAGTGTTCTCTGGGGTATTTCTAAACCCCTGGTGTTTTTCCTGGTGCTGTATGCCCTAATTGGCACCCTTGTCACCACCGTCGTATTTGGTAAGCCGCTCGTCCGACTTAACTTTGAACAATTAAAGAAGGAAGCCAATCTCCGCTTTAGCTTGGTACGAATCCGCGAGAATGCGGAAGCGGTTGCCTTTTATCGAGGAGAGGAACGGGAGTCAAATCAGGTTAAACAGCGGTTTCTGGAAGTCTTTGAGAATGTTCAACGACTACTGGTTTGGGAATTGAACTTAAATATTCTGACGAACACTTATGAGTTTATCCCCTTCATCTTGCCTGCTTTAGTGGTCGCACCTGCAATCTTTGCCGGAGAAATGGAGGTTGGTAAGGTTTCTGAGGCACAGGGCGCTTTTATTCGAGTCTTTTTCTCGCTTAATGTTGTCGTTGCCCGCTTTCAGGCATTGACCACTTTTGGAGCTGGAATTAACCGTCTGTACACCTTTGCTGAGTTTTTGGAACAGACAGGAGCAAAACATGTATCTGATGAGCAAAAGCCAAGGATTCAGACGCTCAAAGCCGAACGTTTGGCGGTTGCACACCTTAGCCTACAAACTCCCAATTATCAGCGGACTTTAGTGGAAGATTTGTCGCTAGAGTTACCTCCTGGGCAGGGAATTCTAGTGATGGGACCCAGTGGTTGCGGTAAGAGTTCGCTGCTACGCGCGATCGCTGGGTTATGGAATTCTGGCAAGGGCACGATTGTTCGTCCTGAACCAGACCAGATTCTATTTCTACCGCAGCGTCCCTACATGGTACTGGGCACCCTCCGCGAGCAACTGCTCTATCCCAACACCCACCTTGAGGTTGAAGATCAACACTTGAAGCAAGTCCTGGAACAGGTGAATTTATCGGGTTTGGATGAACGATTTGGTGGCTTTGAGGCAGAACAGGATTGGGCAGATGTCCTATCGTTAGGAGAACAACAAAGGCTTACCTTCGCTCGGTTACTGTTGAACAAATCAAAATATGCCATCCTGGACGAAGCAACCAGTGCCCTGGATCTAGGCAACGAAGAACAACTATATCAACATCTACAAGAGCTCGGAACGACCTTTCTCAGCGTAGGTCATCGCTCCACATTAGCAAATTACCATCAGTCTTTGCTGGAACTCTCCCAGGACAAAACCTGGCAAATAAAACAACCTCTGGCTCTTGTTAAAATGGCTTCTGGCGTGCAGTCCGAAAACAGCGTGATTGTATAGCTAGCATCAACTAGACCAATGCCTAGTAAGAACCCTAATTAACCAGTCCCAATAACCGCAATTTTTCGCACAATCACCCCTCCTTCGAATCATCCAATGGGCGCTGGACAACGCCCAAACTATAGGGTATGGCACTATACTAGATTTTTGCTTTAAGATTGGTGGAGTTTTCTACCACCTCTAGAATTGACTCAGAGTCAAATTCCAACAATCCAAATGAATCAAGAACTCTACCTTATGTCAGACCAGTTAATTAACACCCAAATTGCGGCTTCACATGTTCTATTGCCTCCCAATGAAGTCAAATCAAAATTACCTTTAACGGATTCCGTAGAAAGAAATGTCTTGAAATATCGGAAGGAAATAGCGAATATACTAGAAGGTCGAGATAGCAGAAAATTTATTGTAGTCGGTCCCTGCTCCATTCATGATGTAGAAGCAGCGCTCGAATATTCCCAAAAACTTAAGATATTGTCTGAGCAAGTTCAGGATAAATTTCTGCTAGTCATGAGAGTTTATTTTGAAAAACCTAGAACAACTGTTGGATGGAAAGGGTTAATCAACGACCCTGATATGGATGATTCATTCCATATAGAAAAGGGTATACTGATTGCTCGCGATCTGCTCATAAAAATTGCGGAATTAGGATTACCTGCTGGTACAGAGGCCTTAGATCCAATAATTCCTCAATATATCAGCGAACTTATTGCCTGGTCAGCAATTGGAGCTCGCACAACCGAATCCCAAACCCACCGTGAAATGGCAAGTGGGCTTTCCATGCCTGTAGGTTTCAAGAATGGCACAGACGGTAGTATTCAAGTTGCTTTAAATGCCTTACACTCAGCTAGCATTGCTCATCATTTTCTAGGAATCAATCAAGAAGGACAAGTCAGCATTTTTCGCACCAAAGGTAATGCCTACGGTCACGTTATATTGCGAGGTAGTAGCAGTCAGCCTAACTTCGATACTGCGAGTGTCAAACTTGCGGAGGAAAAATTAAAAGCAGCTGATCTACCGTCGAGAATCGTGATTGATTGTAGCCATGGAAATTCAAATAAAGATTACAAACGTCAAGCTTCTGTCTTTGACGATACTATTCAACAAGTATTAGACGGTAACGAATCCATAGTAGGAATGATGCTGGAATCGAATTTGTACGAAGGTAATCAACCGATTCCTAGTCATCTCGAACAATTAAGATATGGTGTATCAGTGACTGATAAATGTATCGGCTGGGAGGAAACTGAAAGGATTATTCTAACTGCCCACTCTAAACTGCTACGTTCCTAAAATGAGAGAGTTTTTGCGCCTAAACTTTTGCCAACAATGGCGCACACTCTGTAGTACCAACACACTGGAGATTGTACAGTTTCCAAAAAAGTCCTTGTTTCTTAATCAGTTCATTCCAAGTGCCTTGCTCTTTCACTTCACCTTGGTCAAGTACGACTAATTGGTCAGCGTTCTCAATGGTTGAAAAACGGTGGGCAATAATGATCGTGGTCCGATGGTAACAGATGCGCTCTAGGGCCTCCTGAACAAGACGTTCAGATCCTGGATCGAGATTGCTAGTCGCTTCGTCCAAAATTAAGATGTCAGGATTCCGTAGCAGCGCTCGAGCGATTGATAAACGCTGACGTTGACCGCCAGAGAGCCGTACACCGCGATCGCCCAAGGGTGTATCGTACCCTTGAGGTAAATCGCGAATGAATTCGTCAGCGTTGGCTTGGCGTGCTGCCTTTACGATTTCCCAATCCGAAAGCCTCTCTATACCGTAAGCTAGGTTGTCACGTACAGAACAGTTGAATAAGAACGTATCCTGACTTACGACTGCCATCCGCTTGCGCAAGCTTTCTATCTCGTACTGTCTAATGTCAAGACCGTCAATTTCAATGCTTCCTCCATTAACGTCGTAAAAGCGTAGTAGGAGCTTAGTAATCGTTGATTTTCCCGAACCTGATCCCCCCACAAGCGCTGTTGTCTTGCCTTTAGGGACTTCAAAGAATACGTCCTTAAGTACGGGTTTATCCAGACCGTAGCTAAAATTCACGTTGCGGAGTAAAATCCTCTGCTTCAAACCAGTAAAGCGCCGTTTCCCATTCTTGATATAGGGCTTGTCCTCAGGATTAAGCAGTTGCCACACCCGATCAAAGGCAGCTAGTGAAAAGGCAAGCTGACCGCGCAGAAAATTAGCTTCAATTGTGAGTGGAAGTAAGCGCAATAGAACAGCGACAAAAGTTAAAAGCCCTGCGGCTGAAAGTAATTCCCTATTTATCAGGAAGGTATAGGCAGTGATGATGATACCTAGGGAAACACCTATGCCAATTGTTTCTGAAATCGGCATAATCATATGAACCTGTTTTTCAAAACCGTAAGACTGTTTTAACAGTTGCTGGCTTGTAGAGTTGAAGCGCTCAATTTCATATTCTTCACTTGCCGAGGTTTTAATCAATTGAATGCCACTCAACACCTCCAGAGTATTTGCACTGAGCTGCGTTGAGTATCTAGTCATCCGCTCACCGCGATGTTGAATAGAGTGATGGATTGAATCGACTATCCACACTGTCAAAGCTACCCCCGCCATAGATAACAGAGCCAGCTGCCAGGATAAAAACAGCAAAAATAGCACAAGGATCAGACTCGTCAGCGCCTTGGAAATTATCTGGAGAAAAAAATCAAAGCCTTGTTTAGCCCTTTCCAACTCTCCAAATTGTGTCTGCATCAAGTCCCCAAGTCGGTTTTGACTATAAAATGATAGACCGACCGTTTGTAGTTGCAAGAACATTGCCTGACGCAGTCGCAGAATCAGGATTTCTCTAATCTTGGCCATCTGAGTTGTGCCAGTGTAATTAAAGAAGTTTTTTAGTGCGATTGCTCCTAGAATCGTCAAGCAGATCAGACCTAGACGGAGAGTAGGATCTTGGATATGGAGAAAATTACTGAACAAGCGAGATAAAAAGCTACCGCTCTTACTTGCTCCTTGTGCAAACAATTCTTGAAGCAAGGGAACCATCAAGCCGACACCAAATCCCTCTGCAAAAGAAGCGATGACAGAAGCAATGAAGGCAAACGCAATCATGCGCTTCATGTCTTTAAGATAGGGACTGAGACGACGGGCAAGAGGGAAAAAATTGCTGGTCATTACGAATATGTCTCCTCACAGCCGTAACTGTCTAACAGAACTAAATCTAGCCGCTTCAGCAGCAAAAACGAGTAAGAACATCCATTTGAAGAGTGAGCATAGATATATAGTTAAATAGCTGTAGCATCTACTTTCAGAGTTTGTAACTGTTCGCAGGCTTGATTCAATTAGCGCTACTAAGGAAGCAAACAAAATTCTTTCAAGCTGCCTAAACTGAATTACTGCCGATTCGACCCTG
>JAFAVL010000660.1 GCA_019242465.1 Chroococcidiopsidaceae cyanobacterium CP_BM_RX_35
AGGAAGTAATGAGTGAGACCTCAGAAATAGAATTTCAACTGGTCCAAATCATACTTTTCCTGGTGCGGCTGAGGCCAGTTGTAGGTAATAACCTGGTATAGGGCAATGAGTGTTGGTAAAAAGCGGAACCAGGAAGCTAGTAAGACAACAGCCAAGGTGGAAACAAAGCCAAAGGCAAAGAAAGTTTCACATGGTGACATATAACCCTCCAATTCTTCAGGAAATTGTGAAATAACTAACTGCTGGGACAAAAGCACAACTTCGCTATGACTGATGTGGGTGGTTGGTTGAAGTCAGATATCGAGATTCAGAGGTAGAACCAAGCGTAGGACAGAAGAGGAATAAGACAAGTGACCAGAAGGAGAACTGTCCAGTCGGAAAAATTAAGGGCTGAGTTGCCTCCCTAGTGGTGCCGCCTAAGACGGCAATCACGGTAGCCAAGGAAAAGGCACTAATTAGTAAAGCAACAATCATCAACATAGGAAACAGCATAGAGCCTCCTTCGAGCAGAAATACTCACGATGTAGGCTGATACGCATACGTTAGCAATCTGAGCAAGCAGCAACAACATTTCTTAACAGAATTCCGAGATTGTAACGAGTCTCAACAATTCTCTTGGTTTTCTCATTTCATCCTGGAACCCTATAAATGTGACTCTAGCCTTACAGGAGACCGAATTCAGTCCAAACCTGATACTTGTACGTGAACTAGATGAAATATGAGAACGCAGGGGTTTCGGCAATCAATCTGAGTTTGGCATTGTAGCGTTTGTTTACACCTCTAGATTTCATGCCACTCTCTGAGACGTTTTTGGGCTTCTGGGTACATGCGGCTAGTTGCAGGAATCTTTTGGGCTGCTGAAATTGCTTCTGCTAACTTGCCTTCTGCTGCCAACTGCTTAGCATATGCCATCAGGCACTCGTTGAGAAGTTCTTGGGCTGCTGTAGAAAAAGCTGTCTTCTGGACTGCTGTTCCTACTGCGATGCACTCTTTGTATCTTCCCTCAGCCTTCAAAGTTTTAATCTCGTTTAATCTAATATAGGGGTAGAGCCTGCCTATCAAAGCAGTAAGACTCAAGACAATTCCTATCCCAATAAGTAGCAGAATCGGAAGACGGCGAGATTTCCGTCTGGACTGTGTTGCAGCTGCAGCAAGAGGTGCTTGGAACACTTCTGATTTGGCGGAAAGTTTGTGTGGTTTAGGAACAACCACTATTTTGTCTGTAGAAGTAGCTGTGCTACCGGCGGCAGTCGTGCTATTTGGCGACGCTATATTTTGCACTAACTGTTGGGGCTGAACGGTGGAAGTATCAGAATGAGCAAAAGTTTTCTGTGGTTTCCCAGACTGCCCACCCTGCAATCGCTGTTGACAGTTTTCGACTAGAGTCTGTAGCTCAAGCCTACACAATATAGGAGGTTTGGTATCTCGTTGTGCTGCTAATGCGTAGGTACCTGATTGCACCAATAACAATGACTCAATGGCTTCATTAGCTAATCCCTCTATCAGGATGGCTGCCTGGACGAGGTTCAGATACTTCTGACTAACTAGCCAGCAAATAGTTTGATAATCAGGAGGTAGAATTGACGAAGCAAAGAGCGTTGCTCCCGGAGGTTCCTCCTTTGAGAACGTTGACTGACTCTCTGATGCAGTTTTAAAGATAAGGCGCAGTTGCACCCAAGTTTCACTATTAAGTTTAGGAATTTGAGGTACGAGGCGATGCAAGTGGCGCTCAAGTCGCTCGAAAGGCTCGACTGAATGCAATGCATAGATGATCTTTCCCTGATCTAGATAGACTGACCAGGAAACTGAGTTGCTAAATACTTGTAAATGAGCACTATCGTAACAACTAGATAAGTGTGTTAACAACGAGAGCGGACGGAGTTTTTGGAAGGTTCCACAAAAGGGCATTTATCATTTAGAAGTTAGAATATTATCATACATCTATTAAGCTACTGCTAGAGGTAATTCAGCCGTTTCGAACATCAAAGAAGTTTGATTTCCAAAGAGCTGCTCCAGCCGGACCAATACTTCAGCCTAGCTCGGACCAGAATTCTTAGGAGAAGCATCAGAACTAGGCAATTTAGGTATGAATTCAGGGGCGGTACTAGTAGAGCCGCCAGAGTTTTTTAATCTTTCCAGTACTTCCGTTGTCTTTTGATAATCACTAGTATCACCTTTTTGTTGAAATAGGTCTAAAGACTTTTGTAAATCTTCAATCGCTCCCTGTCGATCTCCCATATCGCGTCGAAACAGCCCTCGGTTGTAATAGGCGTAGGCGTTATCAGGTTCAATCTGTAAGGCTTGGCTCAAATCTGCGATAGCTCCCTCACGATCTCCCTCTCTACGACGAACCAAGGCTCGGTCAATATAAACTTGTGTATAGTTAGGATCGAGGCGTATAGCTTCTGTGAAATCCTGAATCTCTCCTTCTTTGTCCCCAAGGAAACTGCGAGCAAGTGCTCGATTGTAGTATGCTGCGGCATTATTGGGTACAAGGCGAACAACCTGATCAAAATCTTCCAAGGTGCCGCGAGCATCTCCCAGACTGCGCCGAATAACGCCTCGATCGTAGTATGCCAAAACATCATTAGGGTTGAGACGTATATACTGGTTGAAATCTTCAAGCGCCCCCTGTTTGTCCCCCTGGCTTTGGTGGACCACTCCTCGGTTAAAGTAGGCATCGGCATAGGTCGAGTTAAGGCGAATTGTCTGGTTATAGTCTTCCAATGCACCCTGCTTGTCCCCATGGTCATAGCGCATATTGGCACGCTGGAAGTAAGCATACGCATAGTTCGGGTCAAGGCGAATCGCTTGATTATAATCGTTAAGGGCTGCCGAACTAGCGCCTTGTTCTTGCTTGCCTTGCGCTCTTGCATAAAGTTCAGCAGCAGATTTAGGCTCGTTTAGCCGTGCGGCTGGATTATCTGTACTAGGAGTCCGATCTACACTTACACTCGCCAACTCAGCTGACTTTTGCAGAGCCAAGAAAGTATTGATAGGAATTGCTGAATTGAATCCGGTTTTTGTCGTAACTACAAATCCGAGGCTTGTTGGATTAATTTGTCCTCCTTCCTCATCTACCACCCTGGCTTCATCATCCTCAGCTAGACCATGAACACCGATAACGCGACCATCAATATCAAATACTGGACCGCCGCTCATACCGCTTTGGGTTACAGCACTATAGCGCATGCTATAGCCACCAGAAACATCGGTGAGCCGACTTGTTACATAGCCTGGTGAGAACTCAAACTGCCGCGCCTCCCCAACTTTGCGCTCTAACTTGTTAATTGGATAGCCAAATACGAAAATTTGAGCGCCTACAGATGCTTGATCGGAATTTCCCAAATTGGCAACTGGATAGTCTATTGAGCTATTAAACGTTAGTAATGCTAGATCAATAGCATTCGTGCCAGTGCCTAAACTCTGACCTTTAGTAATTGGATAACTTTTGCCGTCATAGGTTCGTACTGTAGCTGGTTTACCCTTCAACACATGGTTACAAGTCAGTACTGTGTAGTTGTCTCCATGTCTGGCAATGATGAACCCAGAGCCGCTCCTCATCTCTGGGTCGTTTGGTGATGGGTTAACCTGTACCGTGACCGTATTAGCAAACTTGGCAATTTGCTGTGGAGATTTAGCAGCAATAGCGGTGGGTTGGCTGATTAGGATTGCTGCAATGACGGCATAAGGAAAGCTATTTCTAGAAAAATTCAGGCTCATAATTGAGGTTTATCAGGGGTTCAGCATGGAATTGGGAGAACTTGTTGTAGAATCAGATCCATCTTCTGGACCTAAAAACTGATTTAACCCTTCTAAGGGGAGGGCATCTAGACCATCTGATTCTAAAACTGAAGCCCCATTGCCATTAACTGAGAAGTTGTGTAACCTTGCTAAAACCTCATCTGGTCTTGTAGCGTTTTCTGGTCGAAGGGTAAACAGCACATTCGACTTGCTACAGGTAGGCTGTACATCATTGACAACACAAACAACGGATTGTTGGTTAACCGACCCTACCAAGAGTTCCATGTTTCTTAATTTGCCAGCATTCTGAGCTACTGCAGCAGTCAATCTTTGCGAAACAAGCTGGCATCGCTCTTGAGGAGTGTAATTGCCTAGCGTAGAATTCCAGGTAATGACAGGAGGTGTGATTCGATCTCCTCTCTGGGCAATCGTAGCAAAGCTATTATCAGTACGAACACAGCGAAAGATTGTAGATAAAAGGTGAGGAGTAGCAGGAGTTGCCCTAGTTGTTAATACAGGCAGAGAAGTTTGAGCTTCAATTGGGAGTGCCGTAGTACCAGAAAAAAAGAGAGCAGTTACCAAAACAGGACAAGTGAATTTAGCCATTGTCATGAAACTAGCTGAGTCGGGACTTACACAAAGGAGCTTAACCAGCCGCTTATCCATCTATAATCTTTCATTATAGTCTGGTAACTTCTCTGACGTCTCGAAAGTAAAGTAGTTCCAAAACCGTTAGCAATTTTGTTTAGTTATGCCTTACCTTTACAAAAGTTTAAACTTCGCAAGATTTCCGAGTTAGACTTAAAGACTACAGTTTCAACGAAATCAAAAATCGTAGCAGGGCGTCGCGTTCGCTCTTAGCCAAAGCCCGGAACGCCTGTTTAGCACTTTCCGCCTCACCTCCATCCCAGAGAATTGACTCCTCCAGACTTCGTGCCCGCCCATCGTGGAGGTAGCCAGCACTAGGCAATATGGTCTTGGTCAAACTCAAGCCCCACAAAGGTGGTGTTCGCCACTCAGTTCCAGATGCTTCAAAGTCCGCTCTACCTGCCAGTGCATGTCCCATGTCATGGAGCAGCATATCAGTGTTAACAGACTGGCGTTGGTGTAATCCCATAGCTTAAAGTTCTGATTCTGGGATGAGTTGGGTGATGCTGTTGATTCTCAACAGGAAATTGGCACAAGCAAGGTCACAATCGCCAGCTTAATTGAGCGACTCAACCGTGCCGAAGCTGCGCTTAACGGCAAGGGCACCGCTACTGCGCCAATCTCATTACAGTTTCTTTGCCAATCCCATGACTAGATCCGGTAACAATGGCGACTTTTCCTACTAGCTTTTTCATTGATAACTCCTTTGTTCAAAGGTGTTTAACTAAAATTGTCGGCTCTGAGTCTCCAAAACTTGAGTGAGTAATACCATTGATTGGTGGAAAGCTGTCGATTGTCTCTTGCAAGTGATTCGGTGATTCCGCTTCAAAGAGAACGGTTGCACCACGATTTAAAGCAAATGACCCACTTTTTACGAATCGATAACCCTTAAGCGCTAATTTGCAGCACGATTTTGCCGCGAATATGCCCATTCTGACTTAGTTCTTGAGCTTGACGGGCTCCAGACAAGGAAAAGGTCTGAGCAATAACTGTCTTAACCTGCCCGGAATCAAGTAAATTAGCAATTTCTTCCAGCAGCGAGGTAGAGGTTTTTATATTCACCATCTCAGCACGGATACCTCGTTCTTGAGCATTGGGTCCACTACCATTCAGGGTCATCTTCACTATTTACTGTTTGACTTCTCTAGTTCGCCCCGGATAGGTAGGATTGAGAATGAAAGTGCGACACGGGCAATCAGAGCTCTGACACCGATAGCGTTGTTTTCCTTTTGCCAACTTGCCATTCTTAATAACCTTTGTACTATGGCAATGAGGACGTTGAACTGGAAGCAATACAGTCATAATGTTTAGTTGAAATATGAAATTCAACATGAGTATCAACGCCGATAATCACCTCATGCGAATTCACAGCCATTTGAGTCATGATGAGTACCCTTGTTGAAGAAGGATACCGCCGTTTGTCGGTCGAAGTCTCGCGGACAAGACTGCGATCAGACTTCCAAAGACAGGCTCCTATTAGGTCACTACCTCTAAGACAGACAAGCAGCGGATGCATTGATTCAGACAACCGACAAATCAATACAAAGGACACAAGCCGGTCAAATTATGGGTTAGGCTGCCAGAAGCAATACTCTTCTATCCTCGCAGTCAACTTAATGGGATAAATTCAAAAATAGGCACGATGATTCCTGAGCCGTCAGGATTGCTCAGCCTATGCGCCAGGTGTCAGCCCAGCAACTTCTCGCCAATCTTCAATTCGTTGACGCAGCTGTTGGCGATAGCGTTGAGCATTCAGTTGATGTTGCTTTGGTATTGTCAACGGTGGTGTTTTCAATCTGTTATTATCACAACTTCGTAATTATATGACTTGTTAGTTACTCTAGATTAGGAGCAAAGACATAGAGCCAAATTATAGATTAAGAACATTACGATAACACTATAGTTATAGATAATTAATTAAAAGCTGAAAGGCTTATAGTATTGTTTTCTATCGGGTTTGATGACAAGCCGATCAGCCTTTAAATTGTTGATAAAATCTATAAAATTGTGACTCTTCTGCTAAGGACAACTGTAGTAGATAAATCTTTCTGAAGGGGGAGGGATATATTCGAACATTACGAAAGTATAGAAGAAAGAATTTGGTTGCTACAACCGATAAAATCTTTAGTCTGGAGTTAACAACAATGGCTGATACGACAAATTTAGCAACGAAGCTTGCTGATCTCAAGCTTTTTCAGAGCGTTTTGTTGGAAAGTGAGCAAAAGTTAGTAGCACAGACGGATGACCAGACGATTTGTGAACGGCTCGAAGGCATGATCAAGAGCGATCGTGAAAATCTTGTCACCATCGAAGCTGTCATTGCTAGATACGGCAAAGCTGTAGAACCTCGCGACATGACTCAACGACATGCAGAGAAGGTGAGCCAAATGATGAGTGGCTCTGAGCTAACTCTGTATGACAAGTACTTACAGCTGGAGTTGCTCAAGCATCAGCAGACAATGACCGGGCTGGTTCTACACAAGGTTGCCCAGTCCTTGAATGATGACCTTCAAGATCTGATGGAACCGCTAAACCGAGTTAACTTTGAAAATCGCGCTCACCAAGAGGTGCTTAAAGGCGTTCTTTACTTCGTCGGAACGCGAGAGATAGCAGGAAAGGAACCTGATATGGGTCTGTGGGCTAGCATTGAACAGGGTATTGCAGCGCTTAAGGGCGTAATAAGTAGTGCGGCAAACTAGCAGTAAGTGGCAGAGGGTAGGTTCAATCATAGTAAATTTGGCACTGCACTAGAGGATGTTATACACTTTTCGCTCTTGCTGAAGGCATGACTAGAAAGCCAGATCCTACAGATGTGAGTGACGAAGAATGGGCATTCGTCGCTCCGTACCTTGCCCTGATGACTGAAGATGCCCGGCAACGCGAACGGTATTGTCAACTTAACTGGTCAACGACTTGCTTGTTGCGAAAATGACTAATTTACAGAGACTAGCATTCTGATTATTTCGTGACTCCAAATGCGCTCATTCTCAGTAAGTAGGGCTAAATTAAGTTAAGTTGACAATACCCATTCCAGACATCTCCATCAGAGGTTCGTACTGCACTTGACCTGCCCTGCACCCACTTCAGTTGACCCGATGCGTTAGTAATTCTGCCTTGCCAATCCCACGGTAGAAAATTTTCAATTTATCAATAGAATCTTAAGAATTGTGAGAGTTAGGGCGAGCATTAGGAATATCCCCTAGCTCATGAGGCAATTTTGTGGTGAAACAAGCAGCACTAGTAAGATGAACTAGTCTTAATCTGAATGAGTGGTTTCTTAGATGTGCCATTGTCGTTCCCTGAGGTTAGTAGGATAAAGTTTTCGAGCCATCACTCCTGTAATCTAGAGCCACAGAAGTTCGATTCTATACTTTCC
>JAFAVL010000241.1 GCA_019242465.1 Chroococcidiopsidaceae cyanobacterium CP_BM_RX_35
GGACTTAGAGCAGGGTGACTTTTTAATCCGCACATTGCTTGGTGTAGACCCCCAAGCGGGAGCGCTCGCGATTGGAGATCGCGTTCGTCCTGGTCAGCGCGTGCAGTTCCACTTGCGGGATGCTCAAACTTCAAGAGAAGACCTAGAATGGCTGCTCCAGCGCTATCAAAAACAGACCAAGGAACACCCGGACACTGCTGGGGCATTGATGTTCTCTTGTGTGGGGCGAGGAGAAGGACTTTATGGAAAGCCTAATTTCGATTCTCAGCTATTCAGTCATTACTTGAGCGGTGTCCCTGTAGGGGGCTTTTTCTGTAGCGGCGAAATTGGTCCGGTTGGTGGTACGACCTTCTTACATGGCTACACTTCTGTATTTGGGATTTGTCGCCAAGCAGTTACAAAAGCAGGAGTGAGCGACCATTGAAACTTCAGTGGATAATGGTTCTACACCTGACCAGAATAAAGGTAGGCAAGAGACAGAATATGTCTTTAGACAAAGTCAGCAGCGTAGCTGAGCTACCGTTGCTGACTTCACTACTCAACGCTCCGTTGGAGGCAACTCTGGGCACAACGTTGGGTAAGCTCAACTTGAAGCGGTTGGGTCAGTTTCCAGCCCAAAAGATCCAGCCGACATGGCTCAAAAGGGCTGATTGTAAACCTTATCAGGAGGACACGGCTTCGGCAACCACTAAGCTTCCAGATGTAGTGAGGTCGGAGTCGCGTAGTTTTTGATGATTGAGATGAAAGTCGCTGGCATTGCAGTAGATGCGAACCGCAGCCCGATTGTACTATTGAAAGACGCTCAAGACAGACGGGCGCTACCGATTTATATCAATCAAGACCAAGCTAAAGCGATTATTGGCGCTCTGGAGAACCAGAAGCCTCCCCGACCGTTGACTCACGATCTGCTGGTAAATATCTTGATAGCCTGGGGTATGACCTTGGAGCGCGTTGTCATTCATTCAATCCAGGATCAGACGTTTTATGCAATTTTAACTATCCGTCAGGGTGAAGTCAAAAAGGAGATTGATGCCCGCCCTAGTGATGCGATCGCGATCGCCCTCCGCACCAATACCCCGATCTGGGTGATGGAAGAAGTCATTGCCGATGCTTCTATTCCTGTTGATCGAGACGCTGACGAGGCTGAACAGCGGGCTTTCCGAGAATTCTTATCCAATCTCCGACCTGAAGACTTGATTGAGCGTGGGGGCTTGGGTAGTGGCGAAGCCTAGTTATTTGGGTTGACTAAATCGAAAGTCTAAAATTGCCAACTTTAATAATTGATACATGCGTTACCGACGTTTCGGGAAAACGAATCTACAGCTTTCGGTGTTATCCCTAGGGACTATGCGTTACCTATCGCAGGATAATGCGCGAAAGACAATCCAACAGGCAGTAGCAGCAGGGATTAATCATCTAGAAACTGCTAGAGGCTACGGCAAAAGTGAGCAGTATCTTGGTGCTGCTCTCAGAGCTGGATTGCCAATGCAGCGTTCCCAGATTCATATCACAAGCAAAATCCCACCGATGGCTGACGCTGATACAATGCGTCGATCTATAGATGAATCGCTAGAGCAGTTAGGCTTAGACTACCTAGATTGCCTAGCGATTCATGGTCTCAATACCTGGGAACACCTGGACTGGGTGCAGCGCCTTGACGGCTGTATGCGTGCAGTACAAGAAGCTATGGCTGATAGTCGAGTGCGACACGTTGGCTTCTCCACTCATGGACCGCTAGAAGTTATCCTGGCGGCTCTCAAGACCGATTTATTTGAATTTGTCAATCTGCACTATTACTACTTCTTTCAGCGTCACGTACCCGCAATTCAGCAAGCTCAGGAACAAGATTTGGGAGTGTTTATTATTTCTCCTGCTGATAAGGGAGGACGCCTCTACACGCCGCCGCCGCTCCTCAAACATCTGTGTGAGCCCTTCTCTCCCCTAGAACTTAACTATCGATTCTTACTTAGTGACCCCCGAATTACTACCCTCAGTGTTGGACCAGCAAACCCAGATGAACTAACTGCGCCTCTCGGCGTTGCTGACCAAGACGGTCCCTTGACAGCGATGGAAATTGCAGCATTGCAGCGTCTAGAGACCCAAGCAGACGTGGCTTTGGGAGTAGACCGCTGTAGTCAGTGCTATGCCTGCTTACCCTGTCCAGAGACAATCCAAATCCCAGAGGTTTTGCGACTACGCAATCTAGCTGTTGCCTACGATATGACTGAATATGGTAAATACCGTTACCAGATGTTTGAAAATGCCGGACATTGGTTCCCTGGTGTTAAAGGTAGCCGTTGCAGCCATTGCGGTGACTGCCTACCCCGCTGCCCCGAACACTTAGATATCCCGGCTCTGCTAGCTGACGCTCATCAGCGTCTTAAGGGACCTTCAGGTCGTCGTTTATGGGAATAAAGATCTGTGTAATCGGCGTTGCTTGTAAGTCCATTTTTTTATACTCTTAAGTAGTCAAATAAGAGGCAGAGGAGCAGGGGGCATGGGAGCAGGGGGAAGAAGAGGAAAGAGAGCAGGGGGGAGAATTTGTCCCCCTGCTCCCCAACTCGAACTGCCCCCCTGCCTCTTCTCCCCCTTTGCCTCTTTATATCGATATTGCTCGTTCTTTTATTAGGTGTCGCTTCTGTGACTCAATCCAACAACAAAGAATTGTGGTTCAGTTTTCTTTTTCGCATAGCAGGCTATGGCCTACTGGTTATATCCTTTCTTGATATCCTTGCATCTTTTTTTCCACTACATGTTGGAGATCCCAACTGGGAATTCGCATTGCTCAGAAGTTTAGTGGGAAACTTACCCGGAGCTCTGATAGGAGTCGTATTTGTATTTATTTCAGAAACAAATTTTCGGGTGTTTAAGCTGCTTTCTAGAGCTTGTTTAGTCGTGACTGTATTGTATCTATTGCTGGTACCTTTAGGCATCAGTTCTGCTTTGCGGATCGATCAGGAAAATCAGAGGCAAGTTATCGCTTTTACCAACCAACGCCTGCTCCCACTGCAACAGGTGCGAGAACAACTCAGCAGGGCAACGACTGCCCAAGACATTACACAGCTCTTAGAACGCTTGAATCCCCAAGGTCCTATACCACAGATTAACAATCCTCAGCAAACAAAAAGTCAACTGTTAGCGAATCTCGATCAAACTGAGAAGAAATTGAGGAGCGACATTGCGGCAAAGCGATCTGATACACGTCTGAGTCTATTTGAACAGGCATTTAGATTGAACCTCGAAGCAGTTGTCTCTGCTCTGATATTTTTCAGCCTTTGGCGTAGTACCAGTAGAGGATTAAGGCGCTAAAAGCTAGCAGCTCCAAGGATTAAGTTGAGATTCTAATAAATGAAAGTAAGACAATGCGATTGTCGCTACTATTACTGGGTATCAGTCTCCATACTGGTTCCCTTTCACTAACCCCAAGCTTATCTGCACAAACCCCGTCAGTACCATTACCTGCCATTACCCATTTGGCTCTGTCTAAGTTAAACAGTAGTCTCTCCCGAAAAGGCAGTCTTAGCCCTAATGTAACCATTGCCTCAGGGGAAGTTAAGAATCCTGGTCTCTGGTGGGCAAAAGAGCAATTCGGAAATGACGTACTGGATAGCTGGTTAATTTACCCTAGTGACAGCATGACTCCTGGGCAAATTGACCTCATAGTCGACCCGCAAAACTGGAATTCCCTTGACTATATACAGCGCTACGCATTCATCAACCATTTTGGTACTGTAGCACGCAGTCATGGTTATAATCTCAGAGTTTTGGATGCCCAAAAAAAAACGTTGGCAACCTATATCTGTAACTTCAGTCAAACTCCAGGCTCGTGCAGAGTTCAACTACAGCCTGTTCGTAATACAGGTTTAGGTGGAGCGTTCTGAGCACTCGAATTTTATTACTAACTACTGTATAGAGCGGCGGACATGCTGCCATAAAGACTGGTACTGGTTGAGTGTAGCGGCAGAAAGAGGTAGGAGCAATTCGCTCTCGCGGAAGATCTGAGGTGTGTTTAGGAGCAAGCTGCGTTCTTCTGTCGGGATGTCGGCTGGGTTAAGCGCCACTGGAATCGGCGAGGTTGCCTTACTGAAGCGCGAAATTTGCTGGGCAACGTCTGGTTGCCAACAAAAATCAATCCACTTCTCGCTGAGAAACGGCTTAGAATCAACTCCTCGTGGACGCACCCAAAGGTTTGCCCATAGAGCAGTTCCAGATAGGGGAACAACTGCTGCAAGTTGCTGGTAGCGCTGTAGCGCTGGCAGCACATCGGTTGACCAACCCACTGCTAGCCACGTATCTCCCAGGATCAGAGGTTGCAGGTAAGTGTCAGAACTGTAGAACTTGACTTGCCGATTGAGGGCAACCAATTCCTTTTCTAAGTCTGGAACCTGCTCTAGCTGCTCAGTGTTATAGGATTTGCCCAGTTTCTTTAACGTTAGTCCAATGACTTCTCGTGCTTGATCAAGTAAAGAAAGGCGATCACGGACTTCGACTCGCCAAAGATCACTCCAATCTCTAGGCTGCCACCCTAAGGACTTAAATTTGTTGCGGTTATAAGCAATGACGGTTGTACCCCAGCTATAGGGCGCAGCCCAAACCTTTCCTTGCGGATCTAGCTCACCTTTGTCGTTACGCCTCACTAATTGTTGCCATCGGATGGGAAGTTTCTGCCACTGACTAAGTTGTGCTGATTCAAGTGGTTGAATGAGTTCCTGCCTGATTGCTGATGCTAGCCAATAATCTCCCAGTGTTACCAAATCTGTTGGTCGAGATTTCGTCAAGGGGAGGTGAGGCTTCATCCAAGAGGGAAAGGGAAGTTGCCATTGTCCGTTATTGGTCTTTTCTGGCAACTGCTTCCAGGATTGCAATTGGGTATATAAATCCTTTAACTGCTCAGCCAGCACAAAATTAATTTCTGGGGTTGGTTTCAGCTGATGGGTAAATTTACTTGCCAGCTGAGCTGGGATAGAACCATTTAATAACTGGACGCTCAGCGCTGCCTGTTGAGAAGTTCCACACCCAACAAAGAGCTGACCTAGAGCTATCGTCCCTGTATTTAGCAAAAAAGACCGTCGCTTCATAATCTCCTGTTGCCCTTTCACCAATGCAGGACTGCTTCTTACAATCTATCAGCCGCGCGGAGTTTTATTAAGCTGGGGAAGTGCTGCTGCACTCAAAAATTAAATGATGGTTAAATGATTTATCTATAGACTAAACTTTGCCAAATTGTTGCATAGCATAAAGAGGACACTAAGAGCGAGCTATGAGGGTATTAGATGGAGCCACTACAAAAGCAAGTTATCACTTTGAGCCAAAAAGTGGACGAGCTACACCAGGTTATTGATCAGCTCAGTGGTAGAATGACCGACGCTTTGTCAGAATGCCGATTAGCTCCAATCCAAGAGACAGATAAGGAGGGTTCTGGACGCCAACAAGCGCGAGGCTACAGCAGTTCAAAGTCAACAATGGAACACAAAGATGTTCTGTCAGACGGTACCTGTCTGGACACAAATCGCCAAAGTGGTGAGAAAGAGTTGACACCGGAAATCCAAATTCAGCGGCTAACAGCTCAACTAACTGCTGCCTACAATCGAATCGCTGCCTTGGAAGAACAGTTACTGGCACGCAGAATTCACTAGCGATCGGCTAACTACTAATTGCTGAATAGCGCTCTGCCATTGTCTCAATGATCTGGAGGAGTTGGGCTTGATCCAAACCTTGGGTTAAGTGAGCGGCAATGCAGCACCCTCCGGCTCCCATACCTTCTTTAACATAGCCCTGCTCATAGGCACGGAGTTGGGTGTGGCGAGAGGCAGCAAAACTTAATTGGGTAGCGAGGAGGGGGACTCCCGCGACCATTTGAGCTAGTTCGACCGTATGACCAGTCGTATCCTCTGCTACCCAGCGAGTCGTTCCTACCACAACCTGTTCTGGTTGCCAGGGCAGGATATATTCTCTGGTGATCGCTTGCATCAAAGCGTAGACAGCCAGCATTTGAGTTCCACCGGCTAGCATCACGCCACAAGTGCGGCTGGCAGCGATTGCGATCCCAGCTGCGACGATTTGCATGGGATCACCTACTGCGGCCACCAGGCGTAAGGGGTCGAGAAGAGGAGGGCAGGGGGAGATGGGGAACTCGGGGTCCCCTTTGGGGATTAGGGGTAAATGGGGGGAGAAGAGAGAGCAATCTTCAAAATTTTTCAGTCCAGCACATTGTAGTCCCATCTGAACTAGTGCCCATTTCTGAGCGTGATTGCACACTGGATGGCTACTGCTAACTTTTCCTTTAGCAGCAATGCCTAAACCAGTTAAGATCGCTAGTGCTGTTGTGGTTCCTCCCACAACACACTCGCCCACAATGAGATAGCTTTGGGATATGTTTGCTGCTAGTTTTTCGCCCCAAACTAATCCTTGCTCTAGCAAATGTTTTACTGTTGTTAATTCCAGAGCACAGCCTTGACTCAAACACCTGGCTTGCTCTCCACCTAAATCGATTGTTGGCACAGGTGGTGGTTCAGGTAAACCAGCGTTAAACAGATAAATCGGCAATGAGAGCATCTCGACGACAGCGCGAGAAATCAGGACTGGGGATGCCCCAGCCTGGAGCGGTGGCAGGGGATATTGGGGTTGCGGCAAAGGACCGTGGTACAAGAACTCAGCGTCGGCAAGTGCAGTAAATCGACGCGCCTCTGGGGTGGCACCAGCCGCTGAGATCCCAGGGAGCAACGCAGTCTCAGTAAATCCTAAAACACAGCTCAATACTGGCGAATGACCCTGATACCGTGAAAGCCAATGCTGACCCAACTCAATTTGAGTATAAACCTTAACATCTTCATTCTTCATAATCCATCAGAACTTGTACCCAGCGAGGAGGGCGAGAAATTGGGTTGCCTAACCGATCTAGCAATAACCAAGCTGCTAGATGAACCGTGAACAAGTAGATCGCATTGCTCACAAACACGCTAGCAATCGCGAACGCCTGAATTAACAAGATACTGGGTTGAGCTAACCATCCCAGCTTGATAAACAACCACTCCAAAAAATCTGTCATTTGGGTAATCGTATAAACCCAGAGATCTTCACCCGTCAGTATCCACAGCAGCCAAATGTAAAAGAAGAATCCCAACGCTCCTAGTAACGTCCCCAGGCTAATGGAGACAATCCAAGGAGAGCGGCGCCGCCAAGCTGCGCCTAGTAGCACTCCCATTAGACCATAGGGGATGAGAAATAAAACGCTGCGGGTTGGTCCCATTAGCACTGAAAGCAGCAAAGTGGAGACCAAAGTTGCCATCCAAGCCGCCCTCTTGCTCCAGCGGAGATAGACCAAAGCCAGTGGCACAGGGAAAAAAATCCGCAATACTGGTCCCAGTGGAAAGTAGGAATTAATCAACCACAGCAAGCTAGCAGTGCTTGCGAGAAAAGCTGTTTCTACCATCCTTAAAGGAGTATCAGCCCTCACCTGTGGCGGGGATAAATCGTCTTGCTCGTCAAAGCTTTCATTAACTGAGGGGTCGGCATCAGGAGAATCATTCATATCAACCAAACAATCCAAAATTCTCTAATCAATCTGGCTTTCAAGGGCTTGCCGATCAGGAATAGAGATGGTCTCTTGATGGCGTAGAATCAACCCTTTCTTCTCCAGCTTTGTTAGCACACGGGTCACGGTTTCCCGTGCCAACCCACAAAGACTACTCAATTCCCGGTGTGGTAAGTTGGGAATTTCTATCCCAGTCTGACTTTGTTTTCCCTGTCCTTCAGCCAAAAATAGCAACGTGTCTGCTACCCGCGACACACTATCAGATTCCCGGAGCCGCAATCGCTGATTCACTTGCCGCAAGCGTCGCGCCATCAGCTGAGCCAGCCGAATTCCCGCCAAAGGTTCTGTCTGAATCAACTGAACGAAATCCAGTGCTGGGATGTTGCCAGTTGTAGCAGCAGTGAGGGCGATGGCATCCGTGGATCGAGGTGCCTCATTCAGAGCGGCCATTTCACCAAATATTTCTCCCTTGCCTAGTATGTTTAGCGTCACCTCTTTACCATCTAAATTGTATGTGCGAATCTTCACCCAACCTTCCAAAATGAAGTAGACAGAGCTACCCCAGTCATTTTCCAGCAAAATTACTTGATTGGTTGGGTGAGAGCGGGTGACAATATGAGTCAGGGCTCTATCCACAGCGCTCTGCGGCAAACCCTCAAAAAAAGAAGCCAAGTAAATCAACTGCTCGCTTGGTGCGTGGTGGCTGTGTTGGTCTTGCATGAGGCCATCAAAGGACTGAAGGCTAAAATTAAACTTTATACTTCACTTTTCTTCATGACGCTGCCAAACTGGATTACATTATCAAGGGTTTTAGGGTTACCAGTGCTGCTATTTTGCCTGCAAAACCCCACATTTGAAACTCGTTCCTTCAGTTTGGTCATCTTTCTGATTGCCGCTGTAACGGATTGGCTGGATGGCTACCTAGCCCGGAAACTTAACCTAGTTACTGAATTAGGCAAATTTCTTGACCCCTTGGTAGATAAATTGTTGGTTTTGGGACCCTTACTATCACTTATTCAGCTGGGACAGGTACCAGCTTGGGGAGTCTTTTTAATCTTGGCACGAGAGTTGAGTATAGCAGGTTGGCGAGTTACGCCTAGTTTGACTGGCAAAACAGTTATTGTCGGAGCCAACTTCTGGGGTAAGCTAAAAACTGTCAGTCAAATTGCTGCGGTTGCCCTTCTGATTGCTCCTCTCCCAGACAGCAGCCGTCTCCCCTGCCTGATCATCTTTTGGATTTCTGTTATTTTAACCTGGATTTCAGGGATTGTTTATCTGTGGCCTTTGAGGATCTCGTCATCTACAGAGAAATCTACTTCGGCTGTATCTTGACCAGAAACTAGGTAATCCTTGTAGAAGGAGTCTTTCAGTCCAGAGAGCAAGTCATATTCGGGTTGCCAGCTTAGTTCAGTTTTGGCTTTATTCACGCAAGTAAAAAAGTGTTGTACTCTGATAGGAAAAGCCTTGCGTTTACCGAAGTCAAACTGCTTGGGGTCGTAGTGAACAATTTCTACAGCGTCATTTGACTTGCCAGCAGCAATGGCACAAGCTTGAGCCAACCCATCGAACGTGACATAGCGATCGCCCGAAACATTGTAAATCTGCCCGACTGCCTGAGCATTCCCCAAAATCTGGCACATTGCTCTAGCCAAATCTTTCACATGACCAAACTGAGTAATATGTAACCCATTGTCGGGAATCGGAATTGGGCGATCGCGCACGATGCGGTTGAAAAACCAGGACTCTAGCTCATTATAGTTCTGCGGTCCATAAATATAAGTCGGGCGAATTGCTGTCCAAGGCAAACCGAGATAACGTGCCAGGTAAGCTTCAGTTTCATGTTTACCCCGGTGGCGGCTTTTTGGATCGACTGCATCGCCTTCTAGATGAGGCAGCCGATCGGGCAGATACACTCCCGCTGAACTCATGTAGACAAAATGCTGTACCTGATCTCGAAAAATTTCTGCTAAAGGTTGTGTATCACTCAGTTCGCGCCCATTATTATCAAAGATGGCGTCAAAATGTTCTGACGATAACTTTGCCTGGAGTTCAGATGAATTAGTGCGATCGCCCTGAATCTGTAGCACCTCCGACCTCGGCGCTGGTCGATTACCACGGTTAAACAGAACCACCTCATGTCCTTGTTCCACCAGTAGCTGAGTCAAGTAGACACCAATAAACCGAGTGCCACCCATGATTAAAATTCGCATGTTTTCCCAATCTCCTAGTCTTCGTTTAGCCCCAACCCTGTTCTTATCAAAATCAACCCCAAT
>JAFAVL010000438.1 GCA_019242465.1 Chroococcidiopsidaceae cyanobacterium CP_BM_RX_35
CGGAATCGGAAACACACCAAAATCCACTGCAGTGGCTTGGAATTGTCCCAGCGTCCAAGGACCAGTCAGCTGCATCGCGACTTTACCCTTGAGGAAAGCATCAATTTCATAGCCACGCTCTGGCAAAGATAAAATTGCTGAACCGTCTTCAATTAGATTGTGCCAAAACTGGAGAGCAGCGATCGCTCCTTGATTGGCTACATTGTAGGACGGAATGTTAGACCGCGCTCCTGCTTCTGATGCTTTAGTATTCACCAACTCTCCACCCCCACTCCACATAAATGGCAACCAGAGGAACACCGTAAATTCACCCTTTCCTAAAGGCAGCAATATCCCATGCTGGTCTATCTGCTTGTCACCATTTAGATCTCGTGTCAGCTTACGAGCAACCTGCCGTAACTCGTCCCAAGTTTTGGGTAACTCTGCAATCCCTGCTGCCTCAAACAAACTAGGACGGTAAAAAACTCCCACATTATTTGTTCCGAACGGCACTGACCAAGTATGCCCTTGATATTCCATAGATTCAATCAAAGTTGGGTCAATGTTCTCAAAGGAGGAGCCTCCGGGTGCGGAAGGCACTGCCGCTTGCGACCTGGAATTCGATTCCAGGTCGGTCGGCAGAGCAACGCTCTTTGCTTCGTCAATCTCAGGCAGCGGCACTGTTGAGTGCGCCAGCCAATCCTCTAAAGGTCGAATCGCATCTAGTTCCACAAGTTGACCAGTAATCGTTGGGTTAAACCACAGCAGATCGGGAGGAGCATTTCCCACCACAGCCGCTAAAATTTTCGGCATTTGCTGATCGGATTGCCCTACATACAGCGATTCCACTTGAATCTCTGGATGCTCTCGATTGAACTGGTCCACCAATTTCTGCAGCATATCCCGGTTCGATGGTGGATTGACTCCCTGCCACAGCGTTACTTTCGTGATACCAGCACTCTTCACCGAACGAGCAGGCAAAAACTGACATCCTTCTAAGGTCAGTATCCCTAAAACTAGTAAAACTAGTACGCTGACCCTGACCAAGTATCGGTTCAAGACTTTCATAAATTTCAGAATTTTCACAACCACAATGATTATGGCTTGGTATAAACTGTCTTCCATAACTTTTTTTGAGCAACTGTTATCACTCTAAAATTTTACTCAATTCATGCAGAAAAACATCTTATTATTCTTTGCTCTATTACTTCTGGGAATCTTCACCTTCACTAGCTGTAGTATTGGTCAGCAAACGAAGAACAACGGTGTTGTTACTATTAGCCTCAATGGTTGGGGCGATCAGGTAGAAAGACAGTTGCTGCAACAGGTACTCAACAACTTTGAAGCCAAACATCCAGGTATTAAGGTTAAGTATGAGGTGATTGCCGATCAATACATGGACGTCATTAAGACTAAATTAATTGGTGGGACAGCAGCCGATGTATTTTATTTAGACGCATCAGAAGCTCCCTTATTAATTAATCACAATGTTTTAGCACCTTTAGATTCCTACATAAAGCCTAGCTTTGATATCAACGATTTCCAGCCGCAACTACTAAATGCCTTCAGACAGAATGGCAGACTTTATGGCTTGCCCAAAGATTTCGCTACTCTTGCCCTGTTTTACAACAAAGAAGCGTTTCAAGCTGCTGGTTTATCTCAGCCTCCTCAAACCTGGGATGAACTACTTGAACTTTCAAAACAACTAACTGTCGTTCGCAATAAAAACGGCGAGATTGAGCAATATGGATTTGGAGTGACACCAGAACTAGCTCGACAAGGCTTTATGATTGAAGCCTATGGCGGCAAGATAATTAACCACAATGATCAAGCTACTTTTGCCTCCCCAGATAGCTTAAAAGGTTTAAAACTCACTATCGATCAGTATCGTCAAGATAAATCATCTGCCATACCTTCTGATGTTGGGGCATCTTCGGGTAACGAAATATTTGGTCAAGGCAAAGCCGCTATGGTGCTCGAAGGAACTTGGCTAATTCCCTATCTGAAAGGGACATTTCCTAATATTACCTACGCCACTGCTGAAATACCTACAATTGATGATAAGAAAGGAACAATGGCCTACGTGGTTGCCTATGTTATGAATCAGCAGTCAAAACATAAACCAGAGGCATGGCAGTTAATTTCATACCTAACTGGCAAAGAGGGGATGCAAGCCTGGGCTAGTAAGGCATTCGTTCTACCTACCAGGAGATCTGTCGCCGCCGCCCTAAATTACGATACAAATCCTCTATACTCACCTTTTATTGCAGGATCTGCTTATGCAACCACTTGGCAAGCTGGAGAAAATCTCCCAATAATTATGAATAGCTTCAACAACCAGTTTATTAGTGCCATGCTGGGAGAACAAACTCTAAAATCTGCCATGACTAAAGCCCAAACAACAGCAAATAAAGAAATCGCTCTCAGTAACTGATTATGTTGAGCAGTAAAAAACTTGCATCATCTGGTTTATGTCAACCAAAGAGCCTTACCTGGGCTGGTTATATTTTTATGGCTCCCACAATTGCCATTTTAGGAGTTTTTACAATTCTCCCAATCTTGTTCGCAGTATTTTTATCATTTCATCAGGTACAGCTATTAGGAGAAAATGTTTATAAATTTATTGGCTGGAAAAATTTCAGTCGCATAACCATTGACGATCAGGTTTGGATAGCTTTAAAAAATACAGTCGAGTATGTCGTTATTGTTGTTCCTACTCAAACAATCCTTGCTCTCACTTTAGCTCTAGTCCTTAATACTCAAATAAAGGGAAAGAAATGGTTTAGAGTGATTTTCTTTCTACCAACAGTAACATCTTCTACTGTGCTAACTCTAATTTTTATGTGGATTTATAATTCAAACGGTCTATTAAATAGTTTTCTCACCTTCTTAGGTCTGCCTACTTATAACTGGCTTGGCGATCCAAGTGTAGCACTTAAAGCTATTATGTTAATGAATATCTGGTCAACGGCACCCTTATTTATGGTTATCTTTTTGGCAGCACTTCAAGATATTCCAGAAACTTTGTATGAGGCAGCAACAATTGATGGAGCTAGTCGCTGGGATAAGTTTTTTTGGATTACGCTGCCATTTTTACAGCCTGTAACTTTTTTTATTGTGGTTATAGGTATTATTGGAACGTTTCAATTATTTGATCAGTCTTACATTTTCTCACGCGGCTCTGGCGGTCCAGATAACTCTACTTTGACAGTTGTGCTATTAATCTATCAGTACGCTTTTAAAAGTCTAGACATGGGTTATGCTGCTGCTCTAGCTTTATCGTTAGCATTGGTAATTATGATTGTGACACTGATTCAGCGCTACTTCTTTAAAGACGAGACTAACTAGGAGATTAAGCTACCGTGAAGTATTTCCATTGGTCAAAAGGGCTACTTTATATCATCCTAGTATTGTATGCCATCATTACTTTTGTGCCTTTTGTCTGGGCGCTCTCAGCCTCGTTTAAACCACTAGCAGAAATTGTTGCTGGTGGTGCCAATTTTATTCCACAACACTTTACGTTGGAGAACTACAGGCAGATTTTTTTTCAAGAACCTATGTTTGGGCGTTGGTTGTTCAATAGTATTGTAGTGGCTATTAGCGTAACTATTTTTAACTTGTTGTTTAATTCAATGGCTGGATATGCCCTAGCACGAATTCAGTTTCCGGGAAATAAGTTTTGGTTTTTCCTAATTCTAGCAGTCCTAATGGTTCCCTCTCAAATAACTTTGATTCCCAGTTTTCTCATTTTAAGATTTTTAGGCTGGCTTGATTCCTACCAAGGCTTAATCGTGCCAAGCATTGTTAATGCAACGTTTATTTTTATGATGCGGCAATTTTTTATTAATTTTCCAAAGGAGTTAGAGGAGGCAGCGGCACTAGATGGTTTAGGTTATTTAGAAACATTCTTTGAGATTGTGCTACCTTTGGCTAAACCAGCTTTAGCGGCACAGGCAATATTTATTTTTATGGGGTCATGGAATAATTTTTTAACACCACTCATTATCTTGTCTAACTCAGAGATGTTTACCTTGCCGCTGGGTTTGAACACCTTTAAGGGTCAATACATTAGTTACTGGAACTATATCATGGCAGCGTCAATGGTTTTTACCCTACCAGCACTGGCAATCTATGCCTTCTTCAATCGCTACTTTATCCAGGGGGTCACGTTTACTGGTGGTAAATGAAGGTTG
>JAFAVL010000022.1 GCA_019242465.1 Chroococcidiopsidaceae cyanobacterium CP_BM_RX_35
ATTGCACCGGGAGCCAAACAGCCATAATGCTCAACCAAACGACTTCCTTTTCCTTCTCCCAATTATAGCCAAACACCAGATCTAGAACACCACCCAGTATCGCTACCCTACTCACCAATGAACGCAGAATTGCTCAGGTTTTCGAGCGAATAGATTTCATCCCATTTGTCTTGTGTGACAAGTCGCCGTTCTTTCACCACGATTTCGTGCACGCTCTTCCCCGACAGCAAAGCTTCCCTGGCGATCGCGGAGCAGGTTTCGTAGCCTAGCAGCGGATTGAGCAATGTCACGATGCCAGCGCTGTTCATCACATGGTCGTAGATCGTTCGCGCATTGGCGGTGATACCGTCCACACATTTGCTCTGCAACTTCAGGCAGGCTCGCGACAGGAAGGTGAGCGACCTGAACAACGAGAAGGCGATCACCGGCCCCATGACGTTCAATTGCAACTGCCCTGCCTCGGCAGCCATCGTCACGGTCAAGTCGGCCCCGATCACATAGAAGCACGTCTGGTTGACGGCTTCTGGAATAACTGGATTGACCTTACCAGGCATGATGGACGAGCCGGGTTGCAAGGCTGGGAGATTAATTTCGTTCAATCCGGCGCGTGGGCCGCTGGCTAACAGCCGCAGGTCATTGCAGATCTTGCTCAATTTGGTCGCGACGCGCTTCAGGATGCCGCTCAGTTGCACGAAGTCGCCGGTATCGGGCGTGGCCTTGACCAGATTGGGGGCCAGCGTGACGTCTACGCCGCTGATCTCGCGTAGATACTGCACGCACTTATCAGCGTAGCCGGGCGGCGCATTCACGCCGGTACCGATGGCCGTCGCGCCCATGTTGACTTCGGTTAGCAGGCGCTGCGCTTCGAGCAGCCGCTCCCGATCATTGGCGATGATCGCTCCGAACGCGGTGAACTCCTGGCCCAGGGTCATGGGCACGGCATCCTGCAATTGTGTGCGGCCCATCTTCAACACGCGCTGGAATGCTTCGCCTTTGCGCAGGAACGCCGCGCTCAGGATGCCCATGGATGCGCCGAGTTCCTCGACCTTGAAGTACAGCGCCAGACGGAAGGCAGTCGGCCAGGCGTCGTTGGTGCTCTGGCTCGCGTTGACGTGGTTGTTGGGGTGCAAGAACTCATACTGACCCTTGCGCTTGCCCATCCATTCGAGCCCGATGTTGGCAATCACTTCATTCACGTTCATATTCGTGCTGGTGCCTGCACCGCCCTGAATCAGGTCGCTGATGAACTGATCAGTGTGCTTACCGACGATCAACTCGTCGCACGCGTAGCAGATGGCGTCGCAGACGGTAGGGGAGAGCACTCCGCAATCGCGGTTGGTCAAGGCGGCGGCTTTCTTCACCATGCCGAAGGCCTTGATGAACAGCGGCTCGCTCGCAATTGGGACGCCGGTGATGTGAAAGTTTTCCTTAGCGCGCAGCGTTTGAATGCCGTAGTAGCAATCGTCGCCGATTTCGCGCTCGCCCAGAAAGTCGCGTTCGATTCGAGAGTTAGACATGATTACTCCTTGTTCTTCAAATAGTAAAAATAGTTGACACTCTAGTTTCAGCTAAATTGAGATTATGGGCAACTAAAAGGAAAGGATTTGATATTAGCTTTAGCGATCGCATTGTTGGGAAGAAAGGAACTATGCTGATAGCTTTAGGGATCGCCGTAATTATTTAAAGCTATAACTGGAAGTGATGGATTTGGATTGACGATGAGACAGATAGCGTTGCAGGTTAAGCAGTTGCTGTAGAATAAATGGAAAATGAAAAACTTACTTAATCTACATGAATTGTTAAAATACATTGAAAATCAGGATAAAACCGCCAGATTGAAGCCGCCGCTAAGTACCGCTTTCCCTTGAGGGAAAGCGTAGGACGTATGGCGGATTTGCTCAAAAACTGAAGATCGCGAACAAAAATGGAAATTGATTTTACAACTGCTCTAGGGCTAACAGCCGGAGTCATCTCCACAATTGCCTTTTTGCCCCAACTGATCAAAACTTGGCAATCGAGATCAGCTCAGGATCTATCCTGGAGCATGCTGGTGATTCTCTGTACAGGCATTACCATGTGGTTGGTGTATGGCATTGTGATTAGTGATCTTCCTGTGATTGCCTCAAACGCCGTACTTTTATGTCTAGTCTCCGTGATTTTGATACTAAAAATTAGATTCAGTTGAATCTCTCACTGTCTCCGTAGCTGTGCAATACTTCTTGGTTAAGAACTAGAGGAATAGCGCTAAGAGTAAGAGCAGGGGTTCCTATGCCGAGCCAAGGCTTTTCGCTTAATATCTACTAAAGGAACAAAAAGCGCCTGGGTAGCTTGGTCTCTACCTATGATATTTGTTGGGGAGTAAGTCACTAATAGCAACAAGTACTGGTCCCGTTTCGCCCGGAACTATCACTCTTGCATCTGGTGCGTAATCCGCTATTAACTCTCGACACATGCCGCAGGGGGATACAACTTGACCAAATTGATTGACCGCTACAATCATCTTGATTTCGGTGTCTCCAGCGGTAGCAGCCATGCCAATAGCAACAGCTTCAGCACACAGGGCAATTCTGCCAACAGTGGTCTCTAGATGTACTGCAGAAAACAATTGACCAGAGCAAGTTATGAGAGCCGCCCCAATTTCATGGTAATCAGCCTTGAAGCGAGCTGTAATCAGTTGAGTGGCTGTGTTGATTAACGTTAACGCAGTTTGTCCGTTGTCGTTTTCTAGCATAAGTCAGCTACTGTGTGCCAGCGTACTTGTCTGAGCGTTATGCGAGTTAAGTGGGTTCAAGAATCGAAAAGAGCGGTGGTTCCCGTTTGAATCCACCTCTATGTAGTGTTTTTTTGGCTGGGAACTTTGAGCGAGGTTTTTTGACAACCCGAGGGTTACTTCTGCCCTGCCTTGGGGGAATCTGTTCATCTAAAATGTCCATGATTAGCCTGGTGAAAAAAAAGGCAGTTGTTCAGGTTGAAGGTCCTGAAACTCAGGAAGTGCCCGCCGAATGACTTTGAGGGTGCCAGTAAACCCCAGACTCAATGGCGATACTCCCGCTTGCTGAGCCGCTTGAAACATCAAGCAGCGTACCGCATAGTGTCCCAAGAGCCAGCCATAGATTTCTTGGACGACTGCACGGGGTTTGAGAGAGCGGATAGGAGTTTTGCGTCCATGCAGATGGGTTTTGAGTTCGTCAATCGTATTTTCTCTTTCCCAACGCTGATGATATGCTACTGCTAGCAATAAAGCGGGAAATACAGCGATGTCCATTAGACTGGTAATCAAACGATAAGTCTGTTCTCCAGCATGAGTGTCAATGGTGTACTCAATTACTCGCACTTGAATTTTAGTACAACCTTTTTTCCGGGATTTGCCATTTGGGGCAATCCAACTTAAATAAGACCCATCATCTAGGACTTTTTCGACCGAAAATTTGACGTTGGCTGGGACTCTTCCTAAGTAGTGGCATCTTTGGGTAAGAGTGGCACTGACCATTGCATAAGAATGCAGTCCTCTATCCCACATCAGTAGCATTCCTTCTCTAACTGAGCGCAGCAATCTCCAAGCCCGGACTCGCTCTCCCAGACCATAAGGGCAGATTAGGGCGTCCACAGTTAGATGGGTTCCCGCCTCCACCAGCAGCACCAAACGGACTTTGGGAAAAGCGGCTCGGGTTCCTGGACGGCTAGCTGGATAACCAAAGACTCTGGCATTGGCTTGGGAGTCTGGTACATCCAGGACAGTGCCTTCTACTGCCATTACTCGCAGTCCTCCCAAGAAAGCTCCAGGAGTCTCACAGGTAGCCATTGGACGCGCTATTTGTGCAAATAATTGACTCATTACCCGACATCCCAGACGCTGTCTAGCTTCAGTAATTGACGCGCTATTTGGCACTCGCCAATATTGTCCTAGCTTCGTCCACTGTCTACTCAACCCGTTAACCAGATTCTTGAGGACAGTGCTCATTGAATCGGATGACCACAGGCTCATAGCAATCACCAAACAGACCACCAGACTAGATGGCAGTTTCCGCTTACGCTCTTCCACACTGTTTGTGTTGTTTAAACTTTGGGCGATGACATCAGGAGCAATAACTGTTTCTATCGCTTTGAAGACTTCTGGTGCTTCGATAACTGGGGAGATGAAGGAGAATTCTTTCAGCTGCATTGGCTCCTAGAGGATTTCAAGGGGTAACATTCAATTTACCCGCTTTCAGCCTTAACCAAGAAGTATTGC
>JAFAVL010000125.1 GCA_019242465.1 Chroococcidiopsidaceae cyanobacterium CP_BM_RX_35
ACAGCTTATCAGAACGGTCAGGTCATCCCAAATACCCATATCCCAATTGTTGCTAGAGAAGAAGCTGCACAGGTCGATCGGCTTTTGCGTCGGAACCATCGCCTGCCGCCGCGCACAGCAAGCGCACCCCGTTCTTTGGCTGGATTAGTCGTTTGTGGTGAATGTAAATCACCTATGACTGTGGCTCGGGTGACAACGCCACGCCAAGCTAGTGAGTATCTCTACTTACGCGCCGCTGCCTGTCCTCGACAACCTAAATGTCGCGCTATTTCCTACGAACAGGTGCTGGAGCAGACGATTACCACAATTTGCCGCCAACTTCCCCAAGCAGTGGCTCAGATTGATTATCCTCAGATGGATACGCTGAAAAATTCTCTGGGTAAGGTGATCGCCACCAAGCAAGATATCCTAACTCAGTTACCCAACCTTAAAGCTGAAGGCATTTTAGACTCACAAACCGCTGCCCTGCGTACCTATAACCTTCGCACTGAGATCTCTGAGCTCCAGGCACAACTAGCGACTCTGCCACCAGTAAATCTACGTTCTGTTGCTCAAGCCGTCTCAATTCCCCAATTTTGGCTAGACTTATCTGAAACCGAAAGGCGATTTTACTTTCGAGAAGTCATTCATCAGATTGAGCTTGTCCGCTCTCAGGAAGAATGGCAGCTCAAACTAATTTTTATTTTTTAAATTGACCGGAGGTATGTCATGACTACCCGTGTAGAAGCTGTCGAGATGCTGGCAGTTCCTCCATTAGTTCTGCGATTACAACCAATCGTCAGGCTGACTGATGACGAGTTTTTTGAACTCTGTCAGCTCAATCGTGAATTGCAGATGAAACGCACAACACGAGGAGAGTTAATTATCATGCCACCTACAGGTGGTGAGAATGGGAAGCGGAATGCCAACCTAACGATGGAGCTTGGTATTTGGAACCGTCAAACTAAGCTGGGTATAGTTTTTGACTCATCAACAAGCTTCAAACTTCCCAACGGAGCTGACCGTTCTCCTGATGTATCTTGGGTTCGACTCAAAAAATGGGCTTCTCTAACTCCAGAGCAACGAGATAAATTTTTGCCGTTATGTCCTAACTTCGCAATTGAGCTGCGCTCTCGTAGTGATCGCCTTGAAGATTTGCAAGAAAAAATGCAGGAATATTTAGATAATGGTTTGAGATTAGGCTGGTTAATCGATCCAAAAACCCAAAGAGTTGAGGTTTATCGACCTGGATTAGCAGTTGAGGTCTTGTCATCGCCAAAAACTCTGTCAGGAGAAGATGTCTTGGAGGGGTTTGTTTTGGATTTGCAGCCAATTTTCGACTTGAACTAAGCTGTTCGCCTCATCAGGGTGTATCGCGAAAGGAGAAACTATTGCCCCATCCAATTGTTCACGTTCAACCAGCGCTAGAATTTATTCCTCCCGCCTTCAACCCCCTAGTTCTGCGGGGGTTGCAACTACTATTGCCTGATTGGTTGCGATGGCAGACGAAAATTACCCACATTCAAGCAGATAATGTCGAAACTTTAGTAGATCTCTACCAGCAATTCCAAGCAGGTAAAATTCGCTTTATGATGGCGTTCCGTCATCCTAGTGCTGACGATCCGCTTTGTATGGCATACCTGTTATCTCGCTTAGTTCCAGAAGTAGCACGACAACAAAAAATATTGCTGCAACAGCCAATTCATGCCCACTTCATCTACGATCGGGGTATTCCACTATGGGCGGGAGCTTATGTAGGCTGGCTATATTCTCGCATGGGTGGAACCCCCATCCATCGAGGCAAGTTCGACCGGATTGGTTTGCACTCAGCTCGCGACTTGTTTGCCAATGGTATGATACCAATCGCAGCAGCCCCAGAAGGAGCTACCAACGGTCACAATGGAATTGTTAGCCCGCTGGAACCAGGCATTGCCCAGATGGGATTCTGGTGTGTTGAAGATCTGCTTAAAGCTGGACGCTCTGAGCAGGTTCTGATTGTGCCCATCGGAATTCAGTACCGTTACGTTGAGCCTCCTTGGCAGCCTTTGGAAAAGCTTTTGAGTGAATTGGAAACGGCTAGTGGTTTACCTGTGGCTGTCGAGCAAGCTCAGGATTCAAATGCAGCTCAGGCACTGCTCTATCGCCGACTTTTTCGTTTGGGCGAACACTTACTATCCTTAATGGAGGAATTTTACACCCGGTTCTACCATCAAGTGCTACCTAAGACCACAACGAAAGAGATATCTACTGGTACAGCGACAACAGCATCTTTTTCCGCCGAGGCTCTATTGCCTGGCGCTAGCGAACAGTTCGCCTCTCGACTCCAAGCGCTCCTCAACACAGCATTGCAGGTAGCAGAGCAATACTTCGGTCTACCAGCTAAGGGGAGTTTAATTGACCGTTGTCGTCGCCTAGAACAAGCAGGCTGGGATCGGATTTACCGAGAAGATATTAAGCAGATTGAAGCGCTGTCCCCTCTAGAGCGAGGACTGGCTGACCTGATTGCCGAGGAGGCGAGCCTGAGAATGTGGCACATGCGGTTAGTAGAAAGTTTTGTCGCAGTGACAGGCAGGTACGTTCAGGAAAAATTTACAGTAGAGCGGTTTGCTGAAACCACGTTACTTATGTGGGACACAATCACGCGCATTAGGGGCGATAATCCCTTTCGTCGTCCACGATTGGGTAAGCAATGGGTACAGATGACTATAGGTCAACCAATATCAGTTTCAGACCGTTGGGAGGTCTATCAAGCCGATCGCCGCAGTGCAAGGCTAGCTGTTGGTGACCTCACTCACGACCTCCAGGAGGCTTTAGCAGGAATGATTGAGTGATGGCTAGTGGGCTGCTTCGAGGAATACCTGGCAAAAGACATCTTACAGATAGTACATGAATTATTAGTGTTTAGAATTACAAGCTAACTTAATGTTTTTCTTTTTAATCGATGTAAGTTCTATTTGCATACTTACCTGATAATTCCCGTAATGCTAAATCAGCATAGACATAAACGGTAAAGCCGTAGAAATCCAGCCAGAGAATTAAGCCAAAAAATTTTGATTTTGGATGGCTTTAAAAAGAATAAGTTTCTACATATATAAGAGAGCGCAATCGCTAGCTCTAAGCCAGCATTTAGGTCATTATCTCACGGCTCATCCCAACAGGGATGTTCCTTCATTTGGACCTGGCTACCTATTGCTGTTTTGCGAATACTCTGAGGCATTAGGTGATCTCAACACTTATAGCTCAAAACCTCTCTTAGCATATTGAAGCAACTTAAGCAAAAAAGCTTGATAGAACTTGATAAATTGAATATATTTAGTATGCAATATATTTGTCTTGCAGACAGCGCTACAGGAAAAAACAAACTGGCAGCTGAACCGCAGCGATTCATATAATTATACAAATATGTACAAACAAACTTTTGCCTGGGGTCGTTCAAAAAAGCGGTTTCGTCGTCCTGACGAGTGGGTTGAGTGGCTCTGGATTGCGGGGCTGCTATTAGCCGCAGTGCTACTGTTCGGGATTAATCTTGGTGGAGTGGCGCTGCGGGATTGGGATGAAGGGATTGTTGCCCAGGTAGCGCGTGACATCTGGCGTGCTCCATCTGGTTCAATGCGCTGGCTGTATCCAACGCTTGGAGGCGAACCTTATCTGAATAAGCCGCCATTGATGCATTGGCTAATTGCTTTAACCTACTCAATCGGCGGTGTGAATGAGTGGACGACGCGTCTACCAGGGGCAATGCTGACTGCGCTCTCGGTGCCGCTACTGTATTGCATTGGTCGGGAAATTTTTCATCAACGACTTTGGGCTATCTTCTCTGCCCTAACTTACTTAACAATGCTGCCAGTTGTACGTCACGGTCGATTGGCAATGCTAGACGGGGCAGTGGAGTGTTTTTTTTTGTTGATGATCTGGTGTCTGTTGCGCTCGCGTCGCGATTTGCGCTATTGCTTAGGAGTTGGTCTCAGTTTTGGACTGATTTGCCTCACGAAAGGCATTATGGGAGTCCTACTAGGTGTGATCGCCATGGCGTTTCTCTTTTGGGATACACCACGACTCCTCAGTAGTTGGTATATGTGGATTGGTGTCCTGCTTGGTAGTGCTGATGTCGCCTTCTGGTACAGTGCCCAGTGGCTGCACTATAGTCAAACTTTTAATACAGTTATTGTGAATCAATCTTGGGGACGGGTTTGGTCCTCAGTTGAAAATCATGCAGGACCAATTTGGTACTATCTGTTAGAAATCTGCAAGTATGCTTGGCCGTGGCTACTGTTTTTGCCCCAAGGTTTACGCTTAACCTGGAGCCACTGCAACCTGAGTTGGGCGAAACTCGTGCTGGTTTGGAGTGGGGTCTATTTGCTAGCAATTTCAGCGATGGAAACCAAACTTCCCTGGTACGTCTTACCCCTTTACCCGGCGCTGGCTCTAGCCACAGGAGTCCAGTTGGCTGAGGCTTGGCAGTGGCGCTCTGCGCCTTATCCGCGTGCTTGGGTTGCAGTTTTGGCATTGCTGGCGCTAGGAGCTACAGTGGGCAGCTTTTACTTTAGTCCCTGGGTTTCTGTAGCACCGAAGTGGGAGTTACAGGTGATTTTAGCGGCAGTAGGGGCAACAATGACATTGGCAGCTGTGTTAGCGGCATTGAGAGACCAGCAATTTATCTCAATCTTGTTTTGGGGTTCATATGTTTCGCTGCTACTACTCATGACTTCTGATCACTGGGTTTGGGAGTTGGCGGAAACGTATCCGGTTAAACCAGTGGCAGAAATTATCAGAAACAACACCCCAGCCGGACAAAAAGTTTATACTTCCTACCACGACAATCGTCCTTCGTTGAATTTTTATAGCGATCGCCAAGTTATCCCAGTGATTGGCGATCCAAGTCGCGGTTTGTCTGCCATTGATGAACTGCAACACAAATGGCAGCAAGACGCTCATCCCTATTTCCTCCTCAATCAGCCTGCTCAGGAAAAATTAGATCTGACATCAGTGAAGTCGCTGGGCACGGCTGAGGGTTGGACACTGATGACAAAAGTCGCTAGCTAAGATTAGCGGTGCAGGTTTTGGTTGGCATGGATAACTTCTGTCGCTTGCAATAACTCCTGAAGCGGTTGCTGCTTCGAGTTCAGGCTTTCCAAAGTTACGAAGCTAACTCCGAAGAGAATGACACTGCCAAGCGCAACAATTAGGGAAGGGCGCTGTAGACGGCCAAAATCGCGTAGGATTCGGACTAAAGGTCGGCTTTGACGACGCAATGCCTCACTGACGACTAACTGCTTATCCTTATGAGGGTCACGGACGTAATGACCGCTCCATGCCACTACCAGTTGTTCCTGGCAATGTGGACAGGTAAACAGACCATTGCCAAGCTTGACTTGCTGTAGACTATCAAGCCCTTGGCAGATTGGGCAAGTAACAGAATAATTATCAAAAGTGTGAGGAGAGTTCATAGTCTTCAACCTAGTTCATTCCAATCTCTTTATCCAGAGGGACATCGAATTCCCAGCCAAACATTCCTGGTTGCCCAAGCCTCAGTTTGCCCATTTTGCTTTAATAATCACACATTCAGTAGATAAAATGTGTTTTCTTTGCATTTCGTCGTCTGATTCCTCATTGAATCATCGCCGAGAGCAAAAAGTTCGCCTTGCGCTTCTGTTGCCCTAAGCTTCAAGAAACATAGTTCCAGCGTACTTGTCGGGTCGCTAAATGATGCCGCAGAATGAGAGGTAATACACAAAAATTTAAATTCGCCCAAACCACCTCTCTGTTTGATGAATGCCCTCCCTTCCCATAAGTTTCTACCACAACAGCCAGCGCTGTCTGAGTCTTCTACCCGCTTAACTCACATATTTAACCGTTTTCAGCCGTCCCCAGAAACTGTAGTGCTGCTCTTAGCAGTGCTAATTGGTGGCAGTACTGGCATGGGAGTCGTTACGTTTCACTACCTGATTGAATTCGTTCACCGTCTCATGCTAGAAGACCTGATGGGGGTAATTGCGGTTTGGGGGCTTGGACTTTAGCTTGTGTTCCTATCTGTGGGGGATTGATTGTTGGGTTGATGCGTTGGCGCTCTCCGGACTTCGGACCAGGGCTCTCGGCACAGTTATTAGTTGTACTCCTCTTGCTCAAGCTTGTACTGACAGCCATTAGCCTTGGCAGTGGTTTTGGCGGTGGTGTTTTTGCCCCAGCTATGTTCCTTTGAGATTCTCTATGCCTGTACTGATGAACTCTTATCCGGGGTCTTAAGCCGGATGGCAGCACGAGGTTTACACCAGTTGCCAGTGGTAGACCGAGACAGAAGAGAGCGCATTTTAGGCTTACTGGAGCGGGAGCAGATCGACTTAGTTTGTAGGGTGGCGGCAACGCGCCAGTTACTCCGCCACTATTTGAGCGTACCATCTAAACCTGATGAATTATCTTTACCAACTCTTAAGCCTGTTTAACTGATTGTGCGAGTCCCTTTACTCGATGCGAGCTGGAGTTAAAGGTAAGTCGTTCCAAAAGTGAGCGGAAGGACGAGTAAAAGCATCCAGATTTTCATCAACAAGCTGCGCTAATTTCAGCGATACACAAAGTCTAAACTCATCTGTAGCGATCCTAGAGATGCGGACATGTAAATAAGGAGCCAGCCCAAATTTAAAACAAGCAAACTGATAATCAAGATATAAGCGCTCAAGCGAGGAATAGGAAAAATTACTAGCACAAGCAACTAAACACCAGGGTAGCTCTAAGATTGGCTCCATGTTATTGATTACCTAAATCTTAAAAAGGTAATAAGGCTTCTTTGGCTATTTCTATCGTTCAAAACAAGTGAATTCTAGAATGGTTGAGTATCAGATTTTGTTATTGTTGAACTTTAATTTACCTTTTAGACCCAATTGCTAGGAAAAAGGTTCAAAAAGAATAGAAAGATTCCCTCTTATACAAAATGATACAAATTGAGAAACCTTCTCTTGACTGGGAGCGCTAGCAATAGTGATTTAAATCACACCGAATTAATGAGAGCTATAGTAAGAATCAAATTTTTCTATACGTCTACAATACTGATCAACCTTTTCTTTGCTATTTATGCAAGAAGTCTGTTGAGCGATAACGGGGTGTAGGGGAAGATGTGTTTCTCCCGCAACGGTGGCTTCGCCTTTATCCGCCGTGCCGAAGCTACCAAAGAGCAAACTCTTGAGCCTTAACATACTCTCTTCGCCTTGACAAGCGAGTGTTTACTGAGAAAGTAAAACAAAATCTACAACCAACAAATGAATCACTTCAGAAGATTTACGCTCAGCATAATCGACTAATCTAGATATGCTTGATAAGAGTATACGCATGTTTGCTATTGCCACACTCCAGTATGACCGATTTTCTCAAATCTGCCTTCTTAATCAGAAGTTTAATATAGGGTTTAAGGTTGAATTTTAGAATAATATAACTAGGCTAAAAAATGAGTGACGCACATATCCTAGTAGTTGAAGATGAGATAATTGTTGCTAAAGATATACAAAACAGGCTGATAAGGCTTGGATATACTGTGGTAGGTAGCGTGAACAATGGAGAAGAAGCAATTAGACAGGCAGAAATATTTCATCCGGATTTAGTACTAATGGATATTAAGTTAAAAGGAGAGATGGATGGAGTAGAAGCTGCAAAGGTTATCTATACCCATTTTAATATCCCAGTAATTTACCTTACTGCCAATGCAGACAAAACAACACTAGAACGAGCGAAAAAAACAGAGCCATTTGGTTATATAATCAAACCGTTTAAAGAAAGAGAATTAAGCATAACAATTGAAATTACACTCTCAAAACATCAGCTAGAAAAAAAATTACAAGAGAGTGAGAAATGGTTGGTTACTGTACTTAAAAGTATTGGTGATGCTGTGATTACTAGCGATCAGCACGGGGCAGTAACCTTTATGAATCCTATTGCAGAAGCACTTATGGGCTGGAAACAGGAGGATGTTTTAGGTAAATCCGCAACAGAAGTCTTCCAAACGGCGGACGAACAGAGCCATGCTCTGTTGGAAAGTCCAATCGTACAAGCTCTGCATCAGGGTACTACTATCCGCTTACTAGAACCAGCTCTTCTGATTACAAGAGATGGTAAAAAAATTCCGATAGATGATAGTGCAGCACCGATTAAAGATGACCAAGGCAATATCACGGGTGCGGTTTTGGTTTTCCAAGACATTACTGAACGCAGACAAGCTCAGGAGGCGCTGCGCAGACAAACTGAGCAGATGCAACTTGTAGCAGAATTAGAAAGACTTAATCAGCTCAAAGATGAATTCCTCAGCACTGTCTCCCATGAATTGCGGACACCGTTATCTAATATGAGAATGGCAATCCAAATGTTAAAAAGTGCTCCTACTGCTGAACGGGGTCAGCGTTATCTAGAAATTCTACAAGCTGAATGCGATCGGGAAATTGAGCTGATTAATGACTTTTTAGACTTGCAACGTTTAGAAGCTGCATCTTCCCAATTCCTTTGTGCTGAGTCTGTCAGCTTACAAGACATATTGCCTATTCTCATTGAGCCATTTCACACTCGCGCCCAGGAACGCCAGCAAATTTTGACAGTAAATCTTCCGCCTGAACTACCCCCCGTTGTTTCAGATCGTGCCAGTCTAGAGCGAATGTTGGCAGAACTCATGAATAATGCTTGCAAATATACTCCTGCTGGTGGTGAGATTATCCTAAGCGTTCGCTATAAATCCTCTACGCCAGCGCCCTTCCTCACCGACTCAGCTACCACAACCATATTTACCATTAGTAACCAAGCAGAAATTCCGGCAGCAGAGTTGCCCCGAATCTTTGAGAAATTTTACCGTGTCCCTAAAGCCGACCCTTGGAAACAAGGTGGTACGGGGTTAGGGCTAGCTCTAGTCCAAAAATTAGTTGAACAATTGCAGGGAGCTATCCAAGTTGAGAGTTGTCAAGGGTGGACCACGTTTACTGTCTGTTTAACTCCGCTTACGAGCAACGCCAGTCAACCAGCTTGTGTTCATTAGCAGGTGAGATAGGATTTGCAATTATGTTCACAGGATAAATTAATAGTTAAGTCACTAGACCAATGATAAATGCAAAAATTTTAGTTGTAGAAGATGAAAACATTGTTGCTAAAGACATACAAACTAGACTAAAAAAGTTTGGCTATGATGTTCCCTTTATCGCCTCTTCTGGAGCAGAAGCAATTGCAAGAGTCACAGAAATATATCCAGATTTAGTGTTAATGGATATTCGGATTAAAGGAGATATAGATGGAGTCGAAACTGCAAGACAAATTCATGATTGTTACAGTGTTCCAGTCGTCTATCTCACTGCTTATGCAGACGATAACACTTTAGCAAGAGCTAAGCTTACTGGGCCATCTGGCTATTTACTTAAACCTTTTAAAGAAAGAGAGTTATATACTGCCATTGAAATAGCTCTTAATAAGTATAACATGGAACGGCGATTAAAAGAGAACAAAAAATGGCTAACCACTGTACTTAAAAGTATTGGTGATGCTGTGATTGCCAGCGATATAAATAAATGTATTACATTCATGAATCCTGTTGCCGAAGCTCTAACAGAGTGGAGACAGGCAGATGTTTTGGGTAAAGATGTGGAGGAAGTATTCCGAATTGCTGATGAAGAAACTAGGAGTTTAATTGAAAGCCCCATTGCTAGAGTTTTAGAATTACGTACTGTTGTCAATTTGCCAGCACACACTATCCTTATCGCTAGAAATGGCACTGAGATACCTATAGATGATAGTGCTGCACCGATTCAAGATGAACATGGAAACATCACGGGTGTAGTTTTGGTTTTTCGAGACATTACTGAACGCAAGCAAGCAGAGGCAGTACGCCAAAATCAAACTATTCAAGAACTACTAGTAGTAGAATTAGAAAGACTTAATCAACTGAAAGATGAATTCTTAAATACAGTTTCTCATGAGCTGCGGACGCCCATGACTAATATGAGAATGGCGCTCCAAATGCTACAGGTTTCTTCTACTGTCGATCAACTACAGCGCTATCTGGAAATTTTGCAAGCTGAGTGCAACAGAGAGATTGATCTCATCAACAATATTTTAGATTTGCAGCGGCTAGAAGTTTTGTCTTATAAATTATTCTGTGCGGAGCCGCTCAGCCTACAAGACTGGTTGCCCAGCTTAATTCAGCCATTTAAGAGCCGTGCTGATGAACGTCAGCAAATTCTCAAGGTGTATCTACCTGCCGATTTGCCCCTAATCCTCGCTGACCGCACCAGCCTAGAACGCATCTTATCAGAACTCCTCAACAATGCCTGTAAATATACTGCCGTTGGTGGTGAAATTATTTTGAGTCTTAGCCATATTTCGCATCAGCCTAGGAGTTCACAACCAGTATCTTTGCCCCCCGACATATCAGATGGTACGACGATCTTTACCATCAGTAATCAAGCGGAAATTCCAGCAGCCCAGTTGCCACGGATCTTTGAGAAATTCTACCGTGTCCCTAAAGCTGACCGATGGAAACAGGGTGGTACTGGGTTAGGGTTAGCTCTAGTCCAAAAGTTAGTCGAACAACTTCAAGGAACTATCCAAGTGGAAAGTGGTAACGGATGGACTACGTTTACTGTTCAGTTAGTTCCACTAGTCACAACATCTGAGCAATAGACTGGAGAAGCAGGACAAAGGAGAGACTAAGATGGGTGAAATCAATGTACCTGTGGCTTTGACGATCGCTGGCTCAGATAGCGGTGGTGGTGCAGGAATTCAGGCAGACTTACGTACCTTTGCCTTCCACCGTGTACATGGGACTAGCGCTATAACTTGCGTCACGGCGCAAAATACCCTAGAGGTAAGGCGAATCGATGCGCTGCCAAGAGCAGCTGTTGTGGCTCAAATTGAGGCAGTCGTGCAGGATATTGGTATCCAAGCTACTAAAACGGGAATGTTGCTGAACCAGGAAATTATTGCTGCCGTTGCTGAGCAGGTAGAAACTTTGAGGATTGTTAACCTGGTAGTCGATCCAGTCATGGTTTCGCGGACTGGAGCCCAACTGATAGATGATGCCGCAGTGGCAATGCTCCGGGACGTTCTCATTCCCAAAGCATTGCTCGTGACGCCAAATCGTTACGAAGCCCAATTGTTAAGCGGCTTGGAAGTTTATACCCTGGATGATATGAGAGCCGCCGCTCTGCATATCCACCGTTCGGGTGTAAAGGCTGTCCTAGTTAAGGGGGGAGGTATGGAAGGTCACTTGCGTGGCGTTGACATCTGGTTTGATGGTCAAAAGCTGGAAACTTTAACCACTGCACTGGTGGATACGAAGAATACTCACGGAACTGGTTGTACGCTCTCTGCCGCGATCGCTGCCAATCTTGCTCTTAAACATGACCTATTGACATCTGTACGACGGGCAAAGGATTATGTCACCACCGCCCTTAAGTATTCTCTTAACATCGGCAAAGGTCAAGGACCTGTAGGACATTTTTTCCCCCTAATTAGCAGTTAGTAGTTGTATCTGACAGCAGCTAGGCTAAACTGATGACGTTTCTGCTTTTGCCAATTCAGATGCGACCGAGTTCAAGCTGGGATCAGAACATACCAAAAGTCAAAGGTCTCTCGGCGTGGCACGCCGAGAGCAACGCTAAAGACTTCGTCAATACTGCCTCTGCCGCTGTACCACTCTCGGTCTATCGAGAACTGGCAGTAGAATTGCAAGAAAAGGAGACGATCCTGAACTCTCTTAATACCCAAAACCAGCAGTTAGCTGCACAAAATCAGCAACTGCGGCAAGAAATTGCCAAAGCTGTGCAGTCTGTTTTGCACCTAAGCCAGTTTGCTGATGCTGCCAAGACGGTTAACCCAACTAATCTCGCTCCCCAGCCCATCCGCCCTAAAGCAGCGCCACGTCCAACAAACCGTCGTCCTCATTCGCCTGCCGCCACCCAAAAAGTAGCAGGCACGCCCCTATTAGTTAGGAAAAATAGCTCGGCAACTTCAGAAAAATTGTTTACAGAACAGCAAGCCAGACCGTATCGCCGCCGTCCTCAATCAGAGAGTAAAACAGAGATTAACGGTTGGTGGCTGATGCTCACCATTGTATTAATTATGCTCACAGCCTTCAGCGCTGGTTACTTGATCGTGCGCCCATTAGTACAGCGCCGTTAGGAGGAAGCCTATCTTTTGCGCTTGGTAGCGCGCCGCTCCGTATCCTGACGACGGCGATCACGCCAGTCTATTGCTGTTAAATAG
>JAFAVL010000182.1 GCA_019242465.1 Chroococcidiopsidaceae cyanobacterium CP_BM_RX_35
CATCGCAATATTCAGATGCACTGGCACTTCAGCCCTGAGCAGCAGCAAGTGTTGCAGCGATACTATGACGCCAATCAATTGTTGGAGGGAAAAGCTGTCTAGGCAAAACTGACTGCTAATCACTTGTATCTGGTGTTTCGTGGGAGCTTGAGATTTTTAGGAATTCTTTTGTAGCTGCAATATGCTCTTCAATAGCCTTAATCTCCTGAGAGACCATTTGGGTAAACACTTCGGTTGATTTTGTCTGTTCGAGTTGATTAGCTAATTCTTTGGCTGCTACTACATTTTGTTGTATAGCTTGTCCGTGTTTCTTGATTGACTGCCCTGCTTGAATAGCTGATTCACTTTGCCCAGTAACCGCCTGCCCTTGTTCCTCTACTTGCAAACCATGTTTTTCTGACTTTTCTAAATGCTGCTGAGTCAGCTGGATAGTTGACTCTGAGATTTTATGCCCTGATTCGTCCTGCATTTTTTCTTCCGGCTCCATTGAGTTTTCTAAATTTGGTGACTGCCTTAGCAAACTTAGCCTGATTATCAGTAAATACAACCTTCAGAACGGCTAACTTTGCTTCTGACTAGTTAACTCATCAGCACTCATCTTCCTCTGACAAGAGTTTGTCGATTGGCGCTGATAGCTATAGATTTAACGCAGAGTGAATGTCCAACTAACGTTTGGATTTCTTGACCAGTTGTTAGATCCCAGGTTTGAATTAGGCCATCTTCAGCACTGCTGGCTAAGGACTGCTCATCTGGGCTGAATGCAACAGACCAAAATTCCCCTCTTTTGATAGCGTGAATTTTGTGTCTTGTCTTGCAGTCCCAGACTTTAAGTACATCGATACTAACATAAGCTAGAGTTTGACCATCTGGGCTGATGGCTAAGGAGCGACCATTGCAGTTTGATTCAGCAATGAGACCGATTTCTTGCACTTTCCTTAAATCCCAAATTTTTATAGTCTTGTCATAACTGCTGCTAGCAAGTGTTTGTCCGTCCCGACTGATGGCAAGAAATGTAATTGTGGCTATATGAGCTTTGAAGGTGAGCTTTTGCTTGAGAGTCTCTAGATCACAGACTTTAATTATCCCTTTTACATTGCTGGCTAAGGTCCGTCCCTCAGCACTAAGGGTCACGCAACCCACGGACAAAGGTAAGCTGCCTTGAGCCAAGATAGAGATCTTCTGCCCGATCTTCAAGTCCCACACGATCGTTCTATCCCTGCTACTATACCATTTCTCCAAAAACCTGCACTATTTAGAAGCTTGAAACCTATATTACGCTTGCAGTTTAGATTAGCAAAAATTATCACTGCTCCAACGGGAGAGCCCTAAAGATTTATCTAAATGCTATTATCGACATGCTTCGACCACTGATTGCTCAGCGTCTGAGCTTCTTGACAAAGCGGGCTATTTTCAGGAATTTTTTTAGCTGCGGTGATCGCCTCTATGAAGTCTTTCCCTACTGCTAATTGCTTGGCATGTTCCAACTGACAGTCATTTAGAAGCGATTGAGCATTAGCGTACAGGCTTGAATCCTGTCCAACTGTTTCTGCTTTGGTAACACAATCCTCATATTTTCCCTGAGTCTTCAAGTTTTGAATCTCCTCCACAACTGATGTTTCACGGAGCTGCAATTGAAAATATGCATAGATTCCACCCATCACAGCTATCCCAATTGCAAAGCCCATACTAAGAGGCAGCAGGAGCCGAGTCAGAAAAATGCGAGATGCCTGTTGAGATGCTTCTGGCATTTGAGTGATAGTGACATCTGGCGCCCTTCGTTCTGGTGTACCAGGGTTCTGGGCAATGGTCACGTCTGGTACTCGCTGTCGCGGTACAGCAGAGTTCTGTGCAATGGTTGAGTCTGGAATTTTCTGTTTGGCTGCCAGCGGGCGATTAATAGTGCTGTCGTTTGAACCTTGCTCAGCAGACGGAGCTTGAAAAATTGTAGCGTCAGGTACTTCCTGTTTAGCCGCCAATGGGCGATTGACTGTGTCATCTTCCAAGCCTCGCTCAGCTTGCAGAGGAGGCTGAAAAATCGTGTCATTGGGCACTCTAGGTTGCGCAGCCAGCGGACGATTGACGGTATCGTCAATCGAGCCTTGTTTCGAAGCTGGAGTCCGAAGACCATTGCTATTGCTAACTTCACACATAGCAGCGGCTTGCAATGCTCGATGCAACTCGTCTACAGACACAAAGCGCTCGTTCGGTGCCTTTTGTAAACACCGCATCACCACTGCCTCTAGTTCTGGTGATAGCTGCTCCAAGCCTGGTTGCGATCGCAGTGGCACGGGTGGCTTAGATGCATGGGCTCTAGCCCACGCCACTCCGGTTGTACTGCGACCACTTGTCCTAAAGCCGAATGGATCAGAACCACTGAGCATTTCGTAGAGAATGATACCCAAGCTGTAGATATCTGCTCGTCCGTCTATGTCCTTCGCTACTCCAAACTGCTCAGGCGATGCATAACGAAATGTCCCAAGAAATGTACGGGTGAGATTTGTCTTCTCAGCTTCGCCACGAATTTTAGCAATGCCGAAATCCAGCACTTTCACCAACTCTCCCAGTGTGGTGGACACCAGAAATATGTTGTCTGGTTTCAAATCCCGATGGATAACTTTAATCTTGCCACTCACGACTGCGCCATCTCGCCATAAGGTAACACCTTCATGCGCTAAGCGTAGCCCCTGGCAAACCTGGCTAATAATCCTCACTGTGCGCTTGACTGTGAGCCGCCTCTCTTGCCGCAACAGTTGTCCTAGCGTTTGTCCGTGGAGATATTCCATCACGTAGAACGGATATCCTTCAGGGGTGACTGCATAATCGTTGACTTCAACTATGTGGTCACTTTTAAGAGCAGCACACACAGCCACTTCACGTTCAAAGCGCTTCCTTAGTTCCTCCGATCCAAAAAGAGCATCTTTAATTAGCTTTAATGCCACCTGCTTACCTAGCAAGGTATCCGTTGCCAGGAAAACATCTCCCATACCGCCCTTACCTAAACGCTGTTCTAGACGGTAGCGTTGGCGATCAACCACTAAGCGACCGCTCCAAGAATCTGATATGTTTGGGGAGGTCATCTAGCAGAAAGTCCGCTCTACCTAAATCAGAATGGGGAATACGATTCGCCCCAGGTTACCATTCCGTGACGGAAGCGTAAATATTGGGTTTACCCTTGGTACTAATGCCTGCTGTCTCCATCCCTTCCCTCAAGGAGAAGTCAAATGATCGCTCTGACTCTCAATCTGGATACCATTGTGCAACTCACTGATGATGCCTTCTATGCTCTGTGCCGAGCCAACCCAGAAATTAAGTTTGAACGCACTAGCGTTGGAGAACTGCTCGTCATGCCACCAACAGGCGGAGAAACTGGAAGACGTAATTCAGAATTAACTTTTCAACTTCAAGCTTGGAATCGTCAGTATCAACTGGGGGTTGCATTTGACTCTAGTACTATGTTCCAGCTTGCAAATGGGGCTTATCGTTCTCCTGACGCTGCTTGGATTGTGTTGGAACGTTGGGAAGCTCTCAGTCCTAAAGAACGAGAAGCATTCCCACCAATCTGCCCAGATTTTGTAGTTGAGTTGCGTTCGCCTAGCGACAGCCTAAAAACGCTTCAAAATAAGATGCAGGAGTATATAGACAATGGCGCACACTTGGGTTGGCTACTCGATCCACAAACAAAGCAGGTAGAAATTTACCGTCAAGGACAAGATAAGGAGGTTTTGTCAGCCCCTACTAGCTTATCTGGAGAAGATATACTTCCAGGATTTGTGCTGGACTTAAGAGGAATCCTTTAATGCTCACGCACCGACATCGAGGTTGATGACAAGATGATTGTTAAAGGTTGCTATGTGGGTCGTATCAAGCAGTATGATGCCCCAATTAAAGTTAACGATGCAAGCACCCACAGTTAGTGGCATTCTACCGAGAGCTGTTGCAAGATATGAGAAACTAATGACCAATTGCTAACAGCTAATCGCTTTTTATGAGTGCTGCCGACAGTAAAGTCTCTACCCCCGACCGTCGCTGGGAATTTTGGATCGACCGGGGGGGAACGTTTACCGATATTGTGGCTAGGAGTCCCGCAGGCAAGCTGGTGATTCACAAGCTGCTGTCGGAGAATGCCGAACGCTATATTGATGCTCCTGTACAGGGGATTCGCGATATTTTGGGCACTCCAGCTCAGGCACCCATTCCAGTCGAGCAAATTTCTGTTGTGAAGATGGGAACAACAGTGGCGACGAATGCGCTGCTAGAACGTAAGGGCGATCGCACAGTGCTAGCGATCACGAAAGGATTTCGGGATGCTCTACGCATTGGTTATCAAAACCGTCCTGATATCTTTGCCCGTCAAATTATCTTGCCAGAAATGCTCTACGAGCAGGTTATAGAGGTAGAGGAACGCTACAACGCCCAAGGGGAAGAGTTAGTGGCGGTTAATCTTGATGCCTGTACCTGTGCTTTACAAGCTGCCTATGATGATGGCATTCGCTCCTGTGCCGTTGTCTTGATGCACGGCTATCGCTACCCCAACCACGAGCAAGCAATAGCCACCGTAGCGAAAAACATTGGTTTTACCCAAATCTCAGTTTCACATACAGTCAGTCCTTTGATGAAACTGGTGAGTCGAGGCGATACCACGGTAGTTGACGCCTATCTATCACCTATCTTGCGTCGATATGTAGATCGAGTGGCAAGCCAACTGGGCAATATAGGCAATGATGCTGTCACTCTACAGTTCATGCAATCAAATGGCGGGCTGGCAGATGCTTTGGTGTTTCAAGGCAAAGACAGTATTCTATCTGGTCCTGCTGGCGGGATGGTTGGGGCTGTGCAAACGAGTCTGGTGGCTGGATTTGACAAGATTATCAGCTTTGACATGGGTGGGACTTCTACCGATGTCGCTCACTTCAATGGCGAGTACGAGCGGATATTTGAGACGGAGATTGCTGGTGTGCGGCTGCGGACGCCGATGATGGCAATTCACACTGTTGCTGCTGGGGGTGGTTCGATTGTGCAATTTGATGGGGCGCGATATCGGGTGGGACCAGAATCTGCAGGAGCGAATCCGGGCCCTGCTGCTTACTCGCGTGGTGGACCACTAACAGTGACGGATTGTAATGTTATGTTGGGCAAGTTGCAGCCAGAGTTTTTTCCCAAGGTGTTTGGACCAAATGGGGATTTGCCTTTGGATACTGAGGTGGTGCGGCAAAAGTTTGCTCAACTAGTACAGGAAATTGGGGACAGTCGGACGCCAGAACAGGTCGCGTCTGGGTTCTTGGTGATCGCTGTGGAAAAAATGGCGACAGCAATTAAAAAAATATCTCTGCAACGGGGATATGACGTCTCAGACTATACATTATGCTGTTTTGGTGGGGCTGGGGGGCAACACGCTTGTCTGATTGCCGATGCTCTGGGAATCAAGCGGGTGTTTATCCATCCCTATGCTGGGGTGCTGTCGGCTTATGGAATGGGGTTGGCAGATGTGCGGGTGATTCGAGAGAGGGCTGTGGAGGCTCTTCTGGATGAGGGGTTGGTGGTTGAGTTGGGGCAGTTGTTGGCACAGCTGGAGGTAGAGGGGAGGGAGGAGTTTGCAAACGCAGATGGACGCGGATGGACGCAGATAGATGATATTGTTGCTTTCTTTAGAGTGCATCTGCGGTACGAGGGGACGGATGCTCCTCTGGTGGTGGATTTCGGTGATTTGGTTGGGATGAGGACGCAGTTTGAGTCGCTCCATCGGCAGCGTTATGGCTTTGTTGCGGTGGAGAAGGGGCTGATTGTGGAGGCGGTCGCGGTTGAGGTGGTGGGTAAGACTGATGTGCCAGCTGAAGTGGCGATTGCACGGTTGAGGCAGGAGTTGGCGGCTCCGGTTGCTGTGGTGCAGATGTATACTGCTGGGGTATGCCAGGAAACGCCTGTTTTTCAACGGGAAGATTTGCAGCCAGGTGACTGTATTGGGGGTCCGGCTATTGTTGTTGAGGCGACAGGGACTAATGTGATTGAGCCTGGGTGGCAGGCTTCGCTGAGCGATCACAATCATCTGATCTTACAGCGGTTGGTAGATTCTAAATCTAAGTTAGGGCAAAGCTCAACCCATTTGCAGCAGTCGGTGGATTCCCAATCTATGTCGCTTGATGGCAAACGCCAACGCTCGACTCCAAATCAACCCGATCCTGTGATGTTGGAAATTTTCAATAACTTGTTTCGGGCGATCGCGGAGCAGATGGGTATTACTCTGCAAAATACTAGCTCTTCGGTCAATATTAAGGAGCGATTAGATTTCTCTTGTGCCATTTTTGACCAACAGGGGCAATTAATTGCCAATGCACCACATATCCCAGTTCATTTGGGATCAATGAGTGAAAGCATTCAGGCGCTGATTGCTGCTAAGGGAGATACTCTCCAGCCAGGGGATGTCTACGCATCAAATAATCCTTACAACGGTGGTACCCACCTGCCCGATATTACCGTGATCACCCCAATCTTCAGTAACTCTCCTTCCCTCCCCTCCTCCCCATGCCCCCCCCTCTTCTACGTCGCCTCACGCGGGCATCACGCAGATATCGGTGGTATTACTCCAGGCTCAATGCCACCGAATAGCAGGACGGTGGAGCAGGAAGGGATACTGATTGATAATTTTCTATTGGTCAAGGAGGGTGAGATTCGAGAGAAAGAGTTGTTGGAATTGCTAACAGCTGGTTCGTATCCAGCCCGAAATCCGGCAAAAAATCTTGCTGACCTCAAGGCGCAGATTGCCGCGAATGAACGAGGTGGAAAGGAACTCCACCATATGGTGGAACAATACGGGCTAGAGACAGTACAAGCCTATATGGGTTATGTACAGGACAATGCTGAAGAGTCTGTACGACGCGTGATTGACGTTCTTAGTAATGGGGGTTTTACCTATTCCCTTGATGATGGCAGTTTCATTCAAGTGGTGATCGCGATCAATAAATCCACTCGCAGCGCCCGAATTGATTTTACTGGCACCTCACCCCAAGTGGCTAGCAATTTCAATGCACCTGCTGCGATCTGTAAGGCAGTAGTGTTGTATGTCTTCCGTA
>JAFAVL010000248.1 GCA_019242465.1 Chroococcidiopsidaceae cyanobacterium CP_BM_RX_35
TTGAAAACTGGCACTCTAGAGGAGATGAGTCAACTGAAGCTGGTGTTCGACCGTTGTTTTGATGCGGGTGTAGACATTGCCATTTGTACAGATAATGCTGGGCTCCACAACGTCCGTCTACCGTTTGAGTATGAAAATTTGCTGACCCAAGACATTATTGATTTTCCTCAACTGCAAGCTTGTCAGGATGCAGCCTTTCGCCATGCCTTTGCTTGGCCTTATCGTGATCGCCCTGCTTCCCTGCTAACAGGACTGCTGCAGCTAGAGGCTAATATGGCAGCACCATCGCTTGACAAGGTTGGCAGTGGCTAGTTGCTCTTGTCGAGGACAATGTAAGGATAGTGTGTTCAATGGCGGGGGCTTGTGAAGATGGCAGCTAAGAAAATCTTGATGCTCGTGGGTGATTTCGTTGAAGACTACGAAGTCATGGTACCTTTCCAAGCTTTGCAAATGGTGGGGCATACAGTCCATGCAGTTTGTCCTGACAAGCAAGCTGGGGAAACGGTGCGGACAGCGATCCACGACTTTGAAGGAGACCAAACTTATAGCGAAAAGCCAGGTCATAACTTCTGCTTGAATGCCAACTTTGAGGAAGTGGAGGCAGAAGCTTACGATGCTTTAGTTATTCCTGGAGGACGGGCACCAGAGTATATTCGCCTCAACGACAAGGTGTTGGAAATTGTTCGTTACTTTGCCCATGCAAATAAGCCCATTGCGGCTATTTGTCACGGGTTATTAGTGTTAGCAGCAGCTGATGTGCTAGCAAATAGGGGTTGCACTGCTTATCCAGCTTGCGGTCCAGATGTAATTCGTGCTGGCGGGCTCTATGCCCACATCCCACCCGATCGAGCAATGGTTGATGACAACTTGGTCACGGCCCCAGCTTGGCCGGCTCATCCCTTCTGGTTGGCCGAGTTCCTGAAACTGCTGGGAACAAAGATTGAGCATCCAGAAATGGCGCAGGTTTGATGTTCACAAGGCAGAGTCATAGCCTTTGCCAAATCTTTATGGTTCATGGCTCGGTAGTCCTATCACTTGTCCACCTCGGTTCAGTCTGACCCACTTTGCGGCTGTACCCTTGCTTGAAAGCTAACCTCACAAAAACTCTCAAACCCTGAAACTTTTGGCAATGCGGACGAAAGGACTTGAACCTTCACACCTTGCGGTACTAGAACCTAAATCTAGCGCGTCTGCCAATTCCGCCACGTCCGCGTATTTGCTTTACCATGATAGCAAAGGCAGAATCAACCCGCACAAGAAAGCGATCGCTGCGGTCTCAACTGGAGCTGATTAGCGCCGCCGACCGATGCTTAAGATCCACGTTCCTAGGTAGCGTCGCAATGGCACGTCACCAGGGGAGAGAATTTCGCAGTTGAAATAGAAAGTCCCACCAAAGTCTGGGTTTCTCACGTCAGAAAATACCAAATCGACTGGCTTGTCTGCTGGCGCTGGCTCTTGAAGCTGGAGTTCAACAACATGGTTCTCTTTGTCCCACTTCACCCCTTGCAACGGTACTTTTTTACCCTTAACACGCACCTCCATTTTTTTTGTGTCAAAACCACCGTGATAATAATCTGGATAGGTAATGGCAAATTCAGCTACCGCTAGCTTCATCCTTTTAGCTGGAATTCGCAAGTGATAACGATCCCACATGCTAGTCTCACCACCAAAATCTAACCGATAGGGTAGCTGGTTTTCGCTCTTGACACCACTAAACAAGGTAAACCCAGACGTTGACTGTGCCCAACTGATAAGTGGGAAGCCACTCAGTAGGCAACTGGTAATGGCTAGAGTAGGAAGTATGCGGCGCATAGAGGCTCCTTAAAAAGTCTCGGACTGATAGCTGAATTAAGGTTGTGCAGCAGAGTCGTTTGGGATAAGTCAACCTATGGTGAGAGCATATCGTACCACACTCGCTTTCGAATTCCAGCCTGTACTCGCCCCGCCCCTTTTATAATCCTGACAAAAGACGCCCGCTCAGAAAGTCGGCATGAAATTGACCCCCCAAAGCCTTAAACTGGAGTTTAAATTTTGCGATCTTTTGAATCTGACTGAGTCACCCTGTGCGAAAAATCGTTATTGCTGGTAACTGGAAAATGTTCAAAACCCAGGTAGAGTCCCTAGAGTTTTTGCAGGGATTTATGCCTAGCCTGGAGAAAACCCCTCAAGAACGTGAAGTGGTTTTATGCGCTCCCTTTACTGACCTAAACATTCTGTCCAAAAACTTGCACGGTAGCAGAGTGCAATTGGGTGCCCAAAATGTCCATTGGGAAGAAACTGGACCTTACACGGGTGAAATCTCTAGTCTCATGCTGACAGAGATCGGCGTACGCTATGTCATTGTGGGACACAGTGAACGGCGGCAATACTTTGGAGAAACTGATGAAACCGTTAACTGGCGGCTGAAAGCAGCCCAGCGTTCTAACCTCACCCCAATACTGTGTGTAGGTGAAACGAAGCAACAACGGGATGAGGGCGAAATTGAATCGCACATCACGCAACAGTTGGAAAAAGGTCTGATTGAGGTTGACCAAAAGAACCTAGTGATTGCCTACGAACCAATCTGGGCAATTGGGACGGGTGAAACTTGCGAGGCGAAGGAAGCAAATCGAGTCATCAACTTGATTCGCAGTCATCTCAGTCATCCCACTGTTTCAATCCAATATGGCGGTTCAGTTAAGCCAAATAACATAGATGAAATTATGGCTCAGCCAGAGATCGATGGGGTTTTGGTAGGGGGAGCTAGTCTGGAAGCAGCGAGTTTTGCTCAGATTGTCAACTACCAATAGCTAAGCACCTGAGCGCATAATGGCTTCAGCTAGCTGGATTAGGGGACACTCCTTTGAGTGGGGCAAGCGCACCTATCTAATGGGAGTGCTAAATATCACACCTGATAGCTTCAGTGATGGAGGAGAGTGCAACACAACGGCGGCTGCATTGCTACGGGCGCAGCAGATGGTTACAGATGGGGTAGACATTATTGATGTAGGTGGGCAGTCCACTCGACCAGGAGCTGAGGAAATTCCTTTAGAAGTAGAACTTAATCGGGTGCTGCCTGTCTTGCAGGTTCTACGTCAAGAACTCTCCGTACCAATCTCTGTCGATACGACACGAGCAGTGGTGGCAAAAATAGCCGTGCAAGAAAAAGGTGCAGATTTGGTAAACGATATATCTGGCGCAACTTTTGATCCAGATATGTTGCCTACTGTTGCTCAACTAGGTGTCCCGATTGTGCTAATGCACATCCGGGGAACACCTAAGACAATGCAACAGATGACGGATTACCAGGATTTAATTGGAGAGCTACATGACTTTCTCAATAGTCGGATTGCCGCCGCGACTCAAGCTGCAATTGACCACTCCCGAATTATCATCGACCCCGGCATCGGTTTTGCTAAAACCTCCGACCAAAACCTAGAGATTCTAAGCCGCCTTAGGGAATTTCGTTCTCTTCAATGTCCAATCTTAGTGGGACCATCCCGTAAAGGTTTCATTGGTCGTATCCTGAATCAACCAGATCCAAAGGCTAGGATTTGGGGAACAGCGGCAGCTTGTTGTGCCGCGATCGCCGGCGGTGCCGATCTTCTCCGAGTACATGATATTAAGGAAATGCGAGATGTCTGCCGCGTTGCTGATGCCATATTCAGGCACTAAAGTTGCTGGCACTGCCCCAGGCGAGGATGAGGGGCAAACTCCACCAGATCAACCCTTGAACGCACCGCTGCCAACCTTTCGCTTAGACTCTATTATTCCGTTTTAACAAGGCTAACTGCATGTACTCCCTAATATTTAACAGACATATCGACACTTGTGTTGTAAACAACTTAATATAGTGAAGCCTATAAGATTTTAAATCTAGTACACTACATAAACTCCAGAAGCATTAGTATGATTTCCACAGGTTTGTCTAGAGCAATTACCCAGCCAGTTGCGGGGCTTGCCTGTTTAGCCTTGATCCTCGTTGCGTGCCCAACTCCTACTAAAGCAGCTCCGCCAGTAGGTTCAGACATACCTCTCGCACCGGCAACGAACCAAGTGGGACCATCGCCAACAGATTATCTGCTAGGAGGTGGAGACCGCATCAAAATCACAATTTTGGATGTGCCCGAATACAGTGGCGAATACCAAGTGCCACCAGGAGGGACAGTCTATATCCCGCTAATCGGCAGCGTCTCTGTGCAGGGACTAACACAGTCACAGGCAGCAGATTTAATTTCCGCCAAATACGCCCGCTTCCTCAAACGTCCCCTGGTGACGGTGAGTCTAGTTGCATCGCGCCCGATTAACTTTGCCGTAGCGGGGGAGGTGAATGCACCTGGCTCCTATACCACAGGCGCACAAACCGCACAAGGCTTAGCTGGTGGGGGAGTGCAATTTCCCACAGTCGTCAATGCCATCGAGCAGGCACAGGGAGTGACGCTGGCGGCAAATATTACACAAGTTCAGTTACGCCGTCAACAAGGCGTGGGATTACCGCCGCAACTCATTACCGTCGATTTGCGCAACTTAATCCAGACAGGCGCTCAGCAGGGAGATCTGTCCTTACGCGATGGAGACACAATTTTCGTCCCCACAGCCACGAGTACTAATTTAGGAGCCATCCGCCAGTTTGCCACCGCCAACTTTTCGGCTCCAGCCAACCTACCCCGTACCGTGACCGTTGTGGGGGAAGTCAACCGTCCAGGACCATATGTGGTGGTGGGAGGAGCGACAGCAGGGACAACATCGCTCTCAGCAGGAGGCACAATCGCTCAAGGATCAGGTAGCACTGTGGGGCTACCCACC
>JAFAVL010000729.1 GCA_019242465.1 Chroococcidiopsidaceae cyanobacterium CP_BM_RX_35
TGAATCATAAAAGCGCAACCACACCGCCTCAACTCGCTCTATCGTTCCTTCCCAAGTCCCCAACCATAAACCTAATCGCTGACACCACAGCCACCCCCACTCATTTGGTGTTAGTGGCTGATAGCGTTGATTGGCATCCAAATGCCATCCCCGCAAAGAATTAGAGTCAAATGGGTCGAACACATAATAGTCTGGGGTGCGGAAAATCTGCTCGTAAATATCTTTTTTAACTCCCTTATCTGCTTTGGCAGTAGAGGAAGACATCAATTCCAAAATGACATCAGGATAATGTCCATTCTCCTCCCACACTACCCACCCCTGACGATCTGTTCTGCCGTCAACGCCCAAGACAACAAAGAAATCTGGTCCGCGAAAGTCTTTATTCCGCACCTGAGCGCTACTGTAGTAGACAAACATATTGCCCCCGACAAAATAATCATCGCGATCCCGCATCTAACACTTGTAATCCCTGCACTTCGGGCAGCAGTGATAATGTGGCGGGCCGCTCATAATAAGCGTTGTGAGCTTTCGTTTCAACCCCAGCTGCATAGCGCTCCGCAAACTGCTCATAGTTTTGCTCTCCTAAGGACTTTTGTGAATGAGTCATTGCAATCTCCTTATCTCCTAACTATGTGAACGCAATAGGAAACAACAGGATGAGAACTTGTTTCTCCACACAAAGCTCAATGGTTTCGGTTGTAGAAGTTAGGGCAATGTTGAAAATTTCTTATGTACGCTTGCATCTTCATTAGGTACAGCTACCAAGTGGAAAAAATCGCTGTGTAGATAAAAAATGCCACTTCTTACATCAGAAATAGCACTTTTGGCTTTGGATTTTCTCTTTCAGTCCTCTGTTCTAGATTCGGGTTAGACTACCCTTGACTGCACCTTGTAATCTTGGCAAATCACCATGATCGATCTCTATACCTTCACCACACCAAACGGGCGCAAGGCTTCCATTATGCTGGAGGAAGTCGGTCTCCCTTATAACGTTCACAAGATTGATATCACAAAAAATGACCAATTCACTCCGGAATACGTAGCAATTAATCCGAATAGTAAGATTCCTGCAATTGTTGATCAAGACACTGACATTACCGTATTTGAGTCCGGTGCGATTTTGATCTACTTGGCAGAGAAGGCAGGTAAATTGCTACCAACTGACCAAAAAGGTCGCTTTCAAGTGCTGGAATGGCTGATGCTCCAGATGGGTAGTGTAGGACCAATGTTTGGTCAGTTGAATCACTTTAAGCGCTATGCCTCAGAAAAAATCCCATACGCGATCACCCGTTATGAGAAGGAGACTCTACGGCTCTACGGCGTACTAGATCGGCAGCTGGCAAACCATGAATTCATCTGCGGCGACTATTCTATTGCTGATATCGCAACTTACCCCTGGGTTGCTATTTATGAATTTCAAGAACTGACACTAGACGAACACCCCCATCTCAAGCGCTGGGTTGAAACGTTGCAGCAGCGTCCCGCAGTCCAACGCGGGATGCAGGTGCCAGCTTAGAGGGTCGGCTGGCAATACTTTTCGACGCAGCGGACAAACATTTCAACACCCATCCCCAAAGCTGTCTCATCGAAATCGAAGTGGGGATGGTGGTGGGGATAAGCTAAATTCTGCTCTGGGTTAGCAGAACCAAGAAAGAAATAGCAACCGGGGACTGCTTGCAGAAAGTACGACATATCCTCGCCACCCATTGTTTGGCAGTCTGGCACTACCCCGGTTGGAGTTTCTACTACTGTTTCTGCCACTGTGCGTACCAATTCTGCGATCGCCGCATCGTTGACTAATGCCGGGTAATGTCGCCAATAGTCTAACTCATATCTTGCGCCGTGACTCTGGCAAACCCCAGCAATGATTTGCTCAATGCGTTTCCCGAAATAGCCGTCGAAAGCTGGATCAAAGTACCGAACCGTGCCACTCATCCTGGCTGTGCCTGCAATGATGTTGAATGCCGTTCCTGCATGCAGTTGACCAATTGTCACCACCGCTGATTCTAAAGGATTGACATTGCGAGCCACAATCGTTTGCAAAGCATTGACAATCTGGGCACTAACAACGACTGAATCTATTGTCTGCTGTGGAATAGCACCATGTCCGCCTTTGCCGAAAATTGTGCAATTAAATTCTTCAACAGATGCCATCAACGCACCGCTCTTGACTCCCACCGTACCGAGGGGCAGATTATTCCACAAGTGCAAACCAATGATGGCATTGACATCAGGATTCTTTAAAGCTCCAGCCTCGATCATTGGCTGCGCTCCTCCAGGTCCTTCTTCCGCTGGCTGAAAGATCATTTTCACTGTCCCGGCAAATTGAGTTGGCTCACCGCTAGTCAAGGAGCTATCCCCACTAGACCGTTGAGCGCAATGCTGAGAAAGGTAATATGCTGTACCCAGAGCGATCGCGGTATGTCCATCATGACCACAGGCATGCATCACGCCATCGTGCTGCGAACGGTAGGGCACATCGTTCTCTTCTTGAATTGGCAGAGCATCCATATCTGCTCGAATCGCCAACACTGGTCCTGGCTTGCCACTCTCAATCGTGGCGACAATACCCGTTTCTGCTATGCCAGTTTGATGAGGAATCCCCCATTCCTGCAACTTTCGTGCAATAAATTCGGCAGTTAGCTGCTCTTTGAAACCTAGTTCCGGTCGTTGGTGAAGCTGTCGCCGCCACTCAACTAGCTGCGGCTGTAAAGCTCGAATCTTTTCGCGAATCCGAGATAGGTCAACACAAGGTGATTTTGAGGAAGTAGATAACATTTTCTTTTAAATTTAACAAATAAATCTAGAGAGGCAACAAATGCTCTAAATCTAAATCAGACGCAACTTGAGCTAGCTTAGATAAATCATAAGGATTGTCTAGATAGGGCAAGCAGCCTAAGACAGGAGTACAAGTTAGCGATTGAATGAGTTCAACTGGTGCCCAATCAGCAATTTCTTGTTCTGAACAAGGCTGGACGCAGTTAAGGACAATACCTTTAAGGTGGACGCGAGTCGATCTTGCTAAGGCGACATTGGCAACTGCCTGAGCAATCGCTCCCAATCTCACTGGCACTACTAATACCGTTGGTAATCGCCAGTCTGCTGCTAAATCTGCCACAGTGAGTTCGTCGCTCACTGGCGAACCTAATCCTCCCAGCGCTTCCACTAATACCCAGTCTCTTGACGAACAGAGATGTTCTAAAGCTTGCCAGACAAGTCCTAACTCAACTTCCCGCCCGGCTCGCGCTGCTGCAATGGGAGGAGCTAAGGGGAGATCGAAGTACAGGGGGGTGATTTCTGCTAAAGACTGTTCTAGAGAAAATAACTGGTTATACAACTCGCGATCACCTAATCCAGCTTGAATCGGCTTCATAAGGCCCAAGCTACGGTGACGCTGGTATCTCTGCCAGTAGGCAGCCAACGCCGCTGTCAAGACTGTTTTCCCAATCTCAGTATCTGTTCCGGTAATCAGTAGTGCGTTCAAATCTATAACTTGAAGATGATATAGGTGTAGGGGTAAAGACTGGTGTCTGTGCTTCGTCTGAGGGCAAGGTGAGGAATCTGGTGTCAGCGTTGATTAGGCTGGATTTGCTAAGTGGAGGGTGAGCTTGTATCTACTTCTGGCAATCTGGGCGGGTTTCAACTCAATGATGTAAACCCCAGTAGCTGGTAGTGCCCCTTGATAATGAGTGACTTGGTTAGCGCTGTCATCGATAGGTGTTTGGTCTGGTCCCAAAACAGTTAGCAAAACGCCTTCAGTCACAAGGGTCGCACTTAACTGTTGCCCTTGTTCGCCCTCAAAAGTGTAGTCAACCTGATGCACTTTTAAACTCCCCCTAAGTATAATTCTTTTGCCTGCGTGCAAGTTCAATGGCTGACTAGATTTCACGGATTCGGGAACAGGGGTGGGCGTGTCGAAGCCAGTGGGGGTTTCAGGATCAGATGCTGACGGGGACGTTGGTGTAGTTCCAGAAATAAGTGGAGACGGGAACGCTTGCGGCGGCACTGTATGCTGAACTGATGAACCTGAAGGGTTGAGGCGCGAACTCACCAGTAACCAAGCACTGATTCCAGGCAGTAAGGCAACAAAGAGAAAAATGATTGCCATTACCCATCGATTTTCCCAAAGTTCGCGCTTGGACACCAAAATTGCTGAAAGTCCCTCTTGTTGACTAGGCTTGGATTCAACTGCGGCAGGGCGACCAATAATAGATTGCTGCCAGGATGATTCAGCAGCAATCTCCTGGGAGGAAGTTGGTTCAAGGGATAACTGGAGTGCTTGTGTTACAGCAGCAACAGACTGGAAACGGTCGCTAGGCTTGTAGCTCAACATCCGATACAACACTTCATCCAAGTTTGGGCTAAGCGTGACCCAATGTTGCCAGTTCCACGAGAGCTGGGTATCATCGAACAATTCTTGTGGCTTTTGACCAGTCAGCAACACCACAGATGTGACGGCAAAGGCATAAAGATCGCTGCTGGGATAAGCTCTACCAGTTTGAATTTGCTCAGCTGGCGTATAGCCCAATGGACCTATAGCCGTTAGCTGGGATGTTGTTGGAAATAAGAACTGAGCTGCTAGTGCTTTGATGCTGCCGAAGTTAGTTAATACTGGTAGGTGGTCGCGATCGCGTAAGATGATATTTTCTGGAGAGATATTTCGGTGAATAATCCCTTTATTATGTAAATGTTCTAGTACTGGTAACAACTGCTTGAAGAGCTGCGATACCTCTGCTTCTGAAAAGGTTTGACTAACAGCCTGTCGCTCATCTAGTAGTGTTTTGTAGGTTTTGCCTTCAACATATTCCTGCACCAAAAACAGACGTTGGTCTTGCTCAAACGAAGCCAGAAACTGGGGAACTTGCGGGTGCCGGATTTGATAGAGAAGCGTTACCTCTTGGTGGAAGAGCTGTTTCAGCTTTTCTAGACTATCGTCTCTTTGAATTAGGGTGAATTCCTTCAGGGCACAAAATTCATTAAAGCGCCCTTGATCTTCCGCCAAATAAACACGCTCTACAGCCCCTTGACGCAAAATCTTGGTTAAGCGGTAGCGGTTTTGGAGGATAGTGCCGATTGTGATGGGTGATTGCATGGACAATTGTTCGACCAGACTAGAATCAGGAACTGCTCCTAATCGAGACTTGCTTTTTACTATCTAACTCTATTGTCCCACCTGATATATAGCAAGGTGGCACCGCCATAGCCAATTGGCTAGGCGAGGGCCAGAGGGCGGAAAATGTGAGTAACGACAAAACCTTTCAAGCTGAGAGATATCAAGCCTTCAAGCTAAAGCAGAAGCCTGAGGGCGAGCAAAAATCATCCGCCCGGCTGAGGTTTGCAAGGCACTTGTCACAACGACTCGGATTTCGCCACCAACATAATTGCTGCCTTCCTCAACGACAACCATAGTACCGTCCTCTAGGTAGCCGATACCCTGGCTAGGCTCTTTACCTTCTTTGAGAATCTTCAGGTCAATATTGTCACCAGGGAGGTAACTAGGACGCACTACTTGCACAAGATCGTTGATATTCAATACGGGTACCTTCTGCACAGTTGCTACTTTAGATAGGTTGTAGTCATTTGTCAGGAGAGTGCCATTAATTTCTTGTGCCAACCTCACTAACTTGGCATCTACCGTAGGAATGTCTTCATAATCAGCCGGGTTGATCGTAATGCGTTCCGGGTATGCTGTTTTAATTCGGTTAAGAATCTCTAGCCCTCGACGTCCCCTAAGCCGCTTTTGATCTTTCGCAGCATCTGCTACCTGCTGCAATTCCTGTAACACAAACTGTGGGACAAGAATCTGCCCCTCTAGAAATCCTGTCCCTAATAGCGCTTCGATGCGACCATCGATAATGCAGCTGGTATCCAAAACCTTCGTAGCTGCAGGCTTAAGGGTTCCTTCTGCCAACAGCATTGTTTCAACTGTGTGCGGATTGATTAACCGCAAAAAGGCGCGTCCGTGAGTATCAGCCAAGCTGATGCCAGAGAAGGCAGATAAAATACTCCCTAAAACCGCGACTAGTGGCTTGATAAAACCAAAGTCTTGAGGAATTGGCAGTAAGAAAAGCGGTGCTAACATTAAGTTCGCTATCAACAACCCAATCACCAAGCCTATTGCCCGGGTCAAAAGGACATCGACTGGCATTTCACGGACTTGAGTTTGGAGGCGACGATAGGTCACTTGGAAACTCAACCCGACAGCACCCACAATGATGGCAGCAAAACCGGCAGTGACCAAGCGCAGGGCTTCTACGTTTGTCACTTGCTCTTGTACATCCCAGGGAAGCAGCTCAATACTGTAGAAGCCAATCCCCGCCCCTGCTAAAATGAATGAGAGAATAATGATTGCGTCAAGCATTGGTTTAATCCAACCATTGAGTTGGGTTGCCATTCCCAACTGAGGAGTTAAGCAACCCATTTTGTCATAGAATAAGCCATTCGCTAGAGCGGCTACTTACAGCTATTATATCTTTGGTGCTATGAGGCATTAGATTCTTGCTCGTCAGAGCACGAATCAAAATCTTCAATTTATTTAATCATTATTCAATAATTTTATTATGACTTAGAAAAATTAACTGCAATCCTTATGTGCAGCCGTGAATCTACTCACAATTGTTAAATTAGTATATAAAGCTACGCAGCAATTGATAAATTGGCTGAGTTTATTAACTGTAACAGTTTATGCAAAAGCAGTTTCAATTCTTACTTGTAACAACGTGCTATCTCTATTAAATCCTATTCAGGAAGCAATTTACTTACAGATTCCTTATTCCGCCTACGTGCATATTCCCTTTTGCCGTCGGCGGTGTTACTACTGTGATTTTCCAGTTTCTGTTGTTGGTGATCACGCCCAAGGAGACAAATCTGGCACAATCTCTCAGTATGTTGAAGTACTGTGTCAAGAAATAGCGATCGCCAAAACGTTAGGTCAACCCCTAAAGACAATTTTCTTTGGCGGCGGTACCCCTTCACTGCTATCTGTCAATCAGTTAACTCAGATCCTTGAGACGCTCAATCGTCGGTTCAGCATCGCCGAAGACGCGGAAATTTCGATGGAAATGGACCCAGGGACGTTTACCCTAAGCCAACTGAAAGGGTACCGAGCGGCTGGGGTGAATCGAGTGAGTTTAGGCGTGCAAGCCTTTCAGCCTGAATTGTTGCAGGTTTGCGGACGATCTCACACGCAAAGTGATATTTGGACAGCCGTCGAAATGATCCGCCAAGCGGGAGTTCCAGATTTCAGCCTAGATTTAATTTCGGGACTACCGCACCAAACTTTGGCGCAGTGGGAGGTAACTCTAGGAGCAGCAATGGCGATCGCTCCTACCCATATCTCTATTTACGACCTCACCATTGAGCCAGTCACCGCCTTTGGTCGTTACTATCAAGCTGGCGTCTACCCCTTACCTCCTGATGACATCACAGCACAGATGTATCGTCAGGCAAGGCAAGCCCTGACTGGTGCTGGTTACGATCACTATGAAATTTCCAACTATGCCCAGCCTGGTCATCAATGTCTTCATAATCGGGTTTACTGGGAAAATCGCACCTACTACGGTTTTGGTATGGGAGCAACAAGCTATACCCTAGGGCAACGGTTCACTCGACCCCGTAAGACGAGGGAATACTACCAATGGGTTAAAGAATACAAGGTCGCAGGCGGTGTGTTGAATTATCCTCAGACACCACGGGATGAAGTGCTGCTAGAAACGCTAATGCTAGGGTTACGTCTGCGAACTGGCGTGAACTTGCCTACCCTCGCTCAGACATGGGGTAGAGCGACGCTAGAAAAGATTTGGAGTTGTCTACAACCATACCAGCAGCAAGGTTGGGTAGAAATTGTCGAGAAAAATGGGCAGGCAATACCAGATGCAGAGGATCTCTCCAGCGCCTGGGAGCTGAGATTGACCGAGCCAGAAGGATTTTTATTTTCCAATACTGTTTTGGCGGCGCTGTTTGCTGCGCTTGCATAAAGGAATTAAGAAGTATTTAAATTTACTTCACACATGCATCATCTTGACATTACCAAAACATCAAGATTTTTTATCCAAAGTAGTGTCTTGACGCAAGCATCTCAACCACAGTCCAAAGTTGGTAACTAAGCTACGACCACTGCTTCCTGTTCACAATTAAGGCGCGAAACCAAACACAATATCTAATGCAGCACGGATGCGATGCCAGTAACTATCTTCAAGCACTCCAACCAAGTCACCTACCCGCTGAGAGTCACAGGATCTGATTTGAGCAACGTCGAGAAATCGGTCTTTGTCCAGCCCGTTGCCAGCAGTGGCAGCAACATTGACGACATAGGGGGCTTTTTTGCTACCAGGCCGAAAAGGAATGACAACTGTTAGCTGTCCATACTGATTAAGGTCGTCGTTCTGCACAATAAGGCAAGAGCGAGTCTTTTGTATCTCTGCACCAACTGTTGGGTCTAATCGTATCCAACGAATATCTCCTCGCCGATATGTAAGTTTACCCCTCGGCATCAATTCCGTCCCCAC
>JAFAVL010000784.1 GCA_019242465.1 Chroococcidiopsidaceae cyanobacterium CP_BM_RX_35
AGCCAGAAGTTGGGGTTGTATAGCAAATCATCGAAGACACAGCCGTGCGAATCACCATAAGACACAGTTAATGAGCTATTTGAGGAGTCACTTGTGTCAGCAGCGTTTGGTGTGGTTTTGGATGCCTGCGTACTTATACCAGCCTCCTTGCGGGACACTTTGTTGCGTGCTGCCGAACGAGGAATGTATCGACTGCACTGGAGCGAGCTGATTTTAGCAGAGGTCAGGCGTAATCTCGTTAACCGGGGTCTGACTAGCTCTCTTGACGCTCAGGAGCTCACTGATGTGATGTCTGAGTTTTTTGCTGAGGCTTTTGTCCGCGGTTTTGAGACGCTAGTTCCGTGTATGACCAACGATGAGAAAGACCGCCATGTACTGGCCGTGGCTGTCATGTCCAGGTCTCAAGTCATTGTTACAAGTAACATTCAAGATTTCCCCGACACAGCGTTAGACCCTTTTGGGATTGAGGCACAAACACCTGATAAATTCTTGATGCATCTATTTGAATTGCATCCTAAACGTCTGGTCAGAATCTTGACTGAGCAAGCTCAAGATCTGGTTGACCCGCCCATGAGTGTACAGGAGGTTCTAGCAGAGCTGGCTCTGCATGTACCGGGTTTCGTTGGTTTGATTGCTTCAGCATTTTAGAGAGCAGGTACGACGGGTGAAGCTGTCAACTTCAACCGCAGTTCCTTCCAGCATCAAAGTCATTAGGGACTAGAGTTAAGCAATCGGGTTGCGCTTATATTTGATGAACAGATCGTTGAGGGATTCTGCCAACAGAGCTTGAACAGTTGTCCCATTGTCCAGCGCTAATTGCTTTAACTGTCGTGAGACTTCCGGGTCAAAGTGACCCGTGACTGCCTTTTTCCCCTGACGGCTGGGCGGTACATTGGAACTGATAATGACCGAGGCCGCTTGTGCAACGGTATTATCTGGTTCTTGAGATAAAGTTTTACCACTGGCTTCTTGTAAGGCAGCAGTCAGGCTGGTGCGTTTAGGCATGTCTACATTTCAACATATACACATGCTATTAATTTTACATAATTACATAATTTAATGGCTACATGCTTAGTTGCTTACAAGTCCACATGTATAGTCGATTGATTTCCTCTGACGCCTTGCCTCCTGGCTCGTACTCTTGTGCCGTTAGGCCACTAGTTAGTGAGTGGATGAAAGCTGCCCGTTGCCCAATATGGACTGGACAAACAGGAACGCCATAAGTGGTAACGGCGGTGGTGGCATCAAGAGCTAAGTTACCTCTAGGGGGAACGGTGTTCAAAATGACGCTGGCTGGTTTGCCCGCAAGTTTAACCAACTCGACGCTTTGCCCGATAGCCCGGAGGTCAAGGATAGCAGGGCGGCAAGGGATCAGTATGTAATCTGCTACCCTGGCAGCAGCTAGAGATGCACTTTCCGAGTGTGGGGCTGTGTCAAGGATGGCCAGAGCCGCGCCAGTTGTGCGGGCGGCTTCTAAAACTTTGTCGAGGCGACTGGGCTGAGCCGAAACAACAGCTGGGGTTTCTTTTTCTCGGCTATCACCCCAGCTAGCCGCACTTGCTTGTGGGTCAATATCAATGAGGGCCGTTTGTTTCCCGTCCATTTCAGCCGCTACAGCCAGATGAATCGCCAGAGTTGTTTTACCGGCTCCGCCTTTTTGGGAGATGATTGCAAGGGTTTTCATAGTAAACCTTTACATGTAGACATGCATAAGTGTTGATATATAAACATAAATTCATGCAAGCTTAATAACATGCATACATGCATACATACATACATAAAATTTGCTTTCCTTCATCTTTGAACAAATACCAGCCCCCCATAAATTTCACAACTGTAGCTGGCACAATTGAGATGCGTTTCTTCATCAAAGAACCTGAGATGACATCAGCACCCCGAGAGCGAGGTTAGGAGAATGGCATGAGTCAGCCGAGTGCCGAACGAGTTCCTAAGCAAATGCAGCCCAAATTTGCGGAAATCGTCAGTCTCACCGATAATTTCTGCCAAGAGCATCTCAACGATGAGTATGCTCAACTGTGCCGTAAGCTTACGGCGGCGCTTTGTCGCAAACGTCCTTCCCCCTTAGCCACAGGCAAGGCTAATACTTGGGCTTGCGGGATTGTCCACGCACTTGGAATGGTGAATTTCCTCTTCGACCCGAGCCAAACTCCCCATATGAGCGCGAGCGAGATTTACCAGCAGTTTGGGGTAAGCCAGAGTACTGGCTCAGCCAAGTCCAAGCAGATCCGAGATGCGATGGGCATGTACCAAATGGACCCAAATTGGTGCGTTCCTAGCCATCTCGACAAAAATCCTCTCGCTTGGATGGTCTCAATCAATGGTTTGATTGTAGATGTCCGTCAGGCTCCAAGGGAATTCCAAGAAGAGGCATTCCGCAAGGGTCTGATCCCTTACTTGCCAGACGATGAGATTGTGCAGTAGTGAAGTGGGGGACAGATTCTCAGAAATATTCAGTCTGAGGCTTAAAGCTTGTAAGTCCTTGTCAATACAATAGTCCAACCATACTCTTACATTCGACCGAAAATGCCGTAATCATCCTTGTAGATGGATAAAGACTAAGCTAAGCTGCATTATTTAATGCAGCTGACTTCCACCGTTTTATCCTAGTACAGTAGCTAAAATTACAAGTGCTAGGTAGAAATTTTTAGGCTTTTATTTACACCTAATGAAAGGCTAGTAGCATGAAAGCTGCCGAGGTTATAAGACTATATGAAACCGGACAAAGGAATTTTCCTAGTGAAAACCTCCGAGGTCAATCCTTCAAAGGACAAGACTTATCTGAAGCAAACTTTAGCGGCACCGATATCCGAGGAGCAGATTTTTCCAACGCCATTCTGATAGGTACAAACTTCAGCCATGCTCAAGCTGGACTGCAAAGACGCTGGGTAATTCTTCTAGTAGTAATTTCATTTTTTCTAGCAGGATTATCAGGATTTGCTTCGGCGCTCACTGGTAGTTTAGAAGGACACCTACTACTTAATTCAGGCATCCAGAATCAGTCGTTTGTTTCACTTGTTTCTAGTGGACTCGTCTTAATACTTTTTACTTTATTTTGTGTTGTCACTGTCCGCCAAGGTTTGGAGGCAGCTTTTAGGTTTTTAACTTTGGCTTTGGTGATGGCTGTAGCTTCGGTTGGATTTGGGGCTTTGGCTATGGTAGGGGCTTTTTTGGGTATGTATAAGTTTAAATATCAAGCTTTAGCTATAGATTTACTTTGGTTTTTTGTTACTGACGTACATGTGGCATGGGCTGTGGCTTTGACTGTAGTTATGGCTTTGGCTGGAATTGTAGCTGGAGCTGGAGCTGTGGCTTTGGTTTTAACCGTAGCTGGAGCTGTGGCTGGTTTTACAGCAGTGGCTTTAGCTTTGGCTTTAACCGTAGCTGGAGCTGGGGCTGGTTCTATAGCTTTTACTGTGGCAGTGATGATCGCTTTAAGTCTGGCTAGATTGAGTAAGTCTGTTGTTAGTAAGGCTACGAATCGTGTTCTTTTGAAGGCTATTAAGTCTGTTGTTGTGACAAAAGTGACTGTGGCTTTGGCTGGGGCTGGGGTGATATCAGCTGGTTACATTGGTTGGCGCACAGTAGCTGGTGATGAAAAGTTCGCCTTAATTCGGAGCATCACCATTGCCTTTGCCGCTACAGGAGGCACAAGCTTTCGCGGTGCTGACCTGACCAATGCTGACTTCACATCTGCCACACTTAAAAGCACTGACTTTAGAGGCGCTATTCTTACCCGTACATGTTGGGCTCAAGCCAAAAAGCTTGACCGTGTGCGTCCTGGAACGACTTATCTGAGGAATGTACAATTGCGCCAATGGCTGATGGGAAATGGACGAAACAAAGACTTTGACCGTCAAGTCCTGCGAGGAGTCAATTTAAAAGGAGCTAATTTGGCAAATGCTAGCTTCATTGGTGCCGACCTGAGTGAAGCCAACTTGCAAAATGCTGATTTATTTAGAGCTAAGCTGGTGCAGACGCAGCTAGACGAGACAGACCTCACCGAAGCCACTCTCACGGGCGCTTGCATCGAAGACTGGGGCATTACGAGTCATACCAAACTAGATGGGGTTAGGTGCGAGTATGTCTTCATGCGAGATGTAAAACAAGGCGACCCAGACCCAAATCCCCGTCGCAAACCTGACAATTGGAATGAAACCTTTCAAGAGGGGGACTTTGCCGACTTTATCAAACCGATAGCTGATACACTCGACCTCTACCATAACCAGAATGTTGACCCCCGTACCATTACCCTTTCATTCAAGCAACTAGCTGATAACCATCCAGAGGCAGAGCTGGAAATTGTGGCAATGGAGAAACGAGGCGGGGATAAGTTGTTACTAAGAGCCAAAACCGCCCCAGAGGCAAATCACTCGGAACTGAGTGCAGAGTATTTTTCAACTTACGAGCAGCTTAAATCTTTACCAGAAAATGCCTTGATTTATATTATTGCGGATAAAGATCATCAAATTCGTCTGCTTGCTGAACAAGTTGACACTGCACTAAAGACAGCAATTGAGCGTCCTAGCATTCATGCAGAAACTTATCATAGTCAAGGAGATACAATGTCAGAAAAATCAGAAACTTCTAGTTACAACTTAAGCCAAGCAAAATTCGGTGGGGGCTTCGCTGGTACTGGAGGAACTCAAACAGGTGGCACTTTAAATGACTATTCCTCTTCCCCAAACCTGTCTGAAGCAGCGGCAGAGATTCAGCAAATTCTCAACCAGCTAGAAGTAAATAACCCAGCTACAACTAGAGCGGAGAAAATGACAGTTGCAGCTAAGGCTGTTGATGAAATTGAGAAAAATTCAGTTTTGAAAACACGGGTTATTGCTGCCCTTAAATCAGGAGGTACTGAAGCGTTCAAAGAGGAAATTAACCATCCACTTGCTAAAAATATAATGCCAATTGTTGAGGAATGGGCATCAGAGAAGTAACTTTTTACCACTGCTTCATTTCCTGATTGTAGCGAATACAAAAGTTTTAGCTATTTACCAAGTTACAAGCATTCAACAACTAGCTAAAGTAGAGAGTGACTCTATGTCAGAAACTTCTAAATACGATTTGAGTAATGCCAAGTTTGGTGGTGGTTTTGCAGGAGATGAAGGAACTCAGATAGGTGGCACTCTAAATGACTATTCATCAAATATTGACTACTCATCTAAACAGAGCCTAGCCGAGGCCGCAACAGAGATTCAGCAGCTTTTAACGAATCTGCAAGCCCAAGGATACAGCCAAGAGGAAGCCAAACAACAAGCTGCCCAAGACTTAGTTCAGAAAGCTCAGAGCGACCCAAAAGTTCTAGATAAGCTGATTAAGTGGGGACAATCTTTAGGTGATACTGCTGCCAAAACCACGTTAACTACAGCAGTGACAGCAGTTGTTAAGTTGGCTTTGAAATTATTGGGAGTCCCATTGCTATAAGTAAGGCTTCAGTTACTTGCAGTACAAGATTATTGCCGGAATCTTGTATCATTCAAAGCCCAGTGGTCAAAGTTGGCTAATGGGGACTGCTGCCTACTCTCAAGGCAGTCACCGCTCAAATTTAGTAAGCTTGAATCCAAGCACTTCCAGAAATTCCATGAAGAGAACTTGGGCTACTAACATTAGACTATCCAAACAACTAGGAATCAAACAAGAGCTGGCAGAAATTGTGCAGGAATACGCCATTGATCTGGCTCAGTATCAGCTTGAGTGCTGCTCTAAATTGGGAGCCGGAGTGATCTTTGCCGATTACTTATCCAGTTCCGACTCAATTGAGTTGTTCTATGTCCCCCAAGCCGAACTTAGTAATTTTCCTCAAAAGCCAAGTGTCATTGCCTTAGAGAAACAGGTAAGCGAGTCTAACCCCCAGACAGAAGCGATAGTCATGATGAGGCAGGGGAAACACTCGGCTATATTCACACTGCAACTCAAGCAGAGAAGCAAACCAGCTCCGGCTAAAGGTTTCGGCAAGCCATAATTGTTGCCAGCACTACAGGAGAACCTACAACTTGGGGTAAAAGTAGCGAAGCTGTCACCAGCCGCCATGCAATGGCTAGAATCCTTGCCCAGTCTATATTCCAGAAAAATTTCAACTCACTCAATGTGAGATTTTTGCAGCAGCAATTGCTTGTGACGTTTCACGATGGCATTCACAGTGTTCTTGTCCAAGTGGAGTTCCTTGGCAATGGAACGGTAAGAGTGACCTTCACTGACCAGTTGTAAAACTTGGGAAACGAATTTGTCAGCTTTGACTCGTTGCCCTGGACGCCTACCCGACTTAACGCCCCGTGCATGAGCCGCTGCAATTCCCGACCGAATCCGTTCCCGGAGTAAGTCACGCTCAAACTCTGCTAAGGACGCCATTAACGTTGCAATCAGGCGACCTTGAGGCGTACTTAAGTCAAACTGCAAACCTGTTTGAGCAATCAGAGATACTTTCCAACTATGTAAGGAGTGCAGTGTGTGGAGCAGGTCAAGCGTACTGCGACCCCAGCGAGTTAATTCAGTTACCAAAATCACGTCTATCTGTCGAGCTTGAGCCAAAGCCAGGAGTTTTTGGCGCTCCGGCGGAGCGAGCCTTGCGCCTGAAACAGTTTCCTTCCAGACTCCAACGACTTCATATCCCGCCTGCCGTGCATATGCCAGCAAATCTCGTTCTTGGCGTTCACAGGACTGGTCTGTTGTAGAAACCCGACAATAGACTGCGGCTCTCATCTTGTTGTCCTAGTCATCTCTAAGTGTATGCTGATGTCAAACTCTAGGCATTGTGTTCTCGAGGAAAGCAACACTTTTAAACATCTAGGGCGAACTTGGCTCGCAATTGGCAAATGCACTTTGCAGTGCTGCGATGACTTCAAGGAGTCCGGCTCTGGCTTGCTCAAGCTCTTTAGCAAAGCTTAAGAAGCAGTGGATCATGCCGTCATAGCATTTGTAGGTGACAGGGACTTTCGCCTCTCGCAACCGCTTGGCATAGGCTTCTCCTTGGTCCCTTAATGGATCAAACTGGGCTGTCACAAAGAGCGCTGATGGTAGTCCTCGTAAGTCTTCAGCACGTAAGGGTGAAGCATAAGGATGCGTCGCCTCTACCTCGCTATTGAGGTAATGCTTCCAAAACCAGCGCATGGCATCCAGAGTCAGGTAGTAGCCAAAGGCGTTCTCAAGGGCAGAGGGGCGCTCAAACTCGTAGTCAGTGCAAGGGTAAAGCAGCATTTGAAATCCTAGCCGTGGAGTTTTCCGCTCTCGTGCCATTAAAGCCACAACCGCTGTTAAGTTGCCACCACAACTGTCGCCTCCAATGGCAATGCGAGTTGGATCGCCACCAATCTCTGAAGCATGATTGGCAACCCAGGCAGTAGCAGCATAAGCATCTTCGACTGCCGCCGGGAACTTGTGCTCAGGTGCCAAGCGGTAGTTAACAGAGACCACGATACAATTCACTCCATTAGCGAACGCTCGACACAAACCATCGTATGAGTCAATGCTGCAAGTTACCCAGCCCCCACCATGAAAATACACAAGCACAGGTAGTGGATTCCTGGATGCTGGCCGATACACTCGCACCTGGAGCTGCCCTGCTGGTCCAGGAATCAAGTGGTCTTCCACGTTGGCAACGGCTTCCCGTTCCCCCCAAAGCTGTGAATAGACGACTTCTCGAATCTGACGCGCCTCCTCAACTGGCAGCGTGATGACAGGAGGATGGAGTTTTTCTAGCTTGTCGAGTAGTCCACGTACATCTGGAGCCAGCACCATTTTTCCTCCACGAGTTGAACGCAGTTGTCCTAATTAAACCTTCATGCAACGACACTCCTCAAAATCTTGCTGCATCGTTGTGTTTTATTGTCTTAAATAAAGATTACTTTATTTAAGACAAATTGTAGAACTCGGTAGACTTGCCTGAATGTGTTTGGGTGAGGAGCATGATTCAATGAAACGTCTGTGGAGTGCGGAGGAGTTAGTGGAGCAATTTACGCTGCTACCTGACGAGACGGAGCTATTAGCGAATAAGAGCGGAGCTAACTGTCTTGGCTTTGCCCTCTTGCTCAAGTTCTTTCAGATAGAAGCCAAGTTCCCCACCTTACGCAAAGAGGTGCCGCAGCCTGTCATCTCCTATGTAGCCAAGCAACTTGACCTCTCCCCCAGAGTTTATCGGGAGTACGAATGGCAGGGACGCACCATTGAACGTCATCGAGCCGAGATCCGAGAATTTTTTGGGTTTCGTAAGTCCACCCGACAAGATGCACAGAAACTCATCGAGTGGCTGACTGAGACGGTACTAGTACACGACCGCCAGGAATCGCATCTCGAAGCTGCCGCTTATCAACGGCTGCGGGAATTGAAGCTAGAACCACCAAGCCCAGAACGGTTGGAGCGACTGATTCGTTCTGCCATCCACACCTGTGAGTCAAGCTTTTGCCAACGTATACTTGAGCAACTGTCAGATGAGTCGCAGCTGAAGCTGGATGCATTGCTCAAGACCGAGGGTGCTTTGGACGAAGATGAGCACTCTGAGTTTAAACAATCTGACTTGAATCTCCTCAAAACTGACCCAGGACGCACTAGCCTGGAAAGCATTCTCAAGGAGGTTCAGAAGTTGAAGCGCATTCGACAAATTGGATTACCTTTGACCCTGTTCTCCCTCGTTCCTCCCAAAATCGTTCATCATTACCGCCGGAGGGCATCAACCGAACCACCACGAGAACTGCGCCGTCATCCTGCCGCGATTCGTCACACCTTGATTGCGGCTTTCTGCTCTTCAAGGAGTCAGGAGATCACTGACGGCCTAGTCGAGTTGTTGGTACAGATTATCCATCGCCTGGGGAGCAACGCCGAGCGCCGGGTAGAAAAGCAACTCATTGATGACTTCAAGCGGGTAGATGGCAAGCCTCACCTGCTATTCCGCATTGCTGAAGCTTCTCTGGAACGTCCAGAAGAACTGGTCAAAGATGTGGTTTATCCAGTTGTGAGCCAGAAGATCTTGCAGGACGTTGTTAAAGAATATAAATCCAATGGTCCCACGTATCGGCAAAAAGTCTATACAGTGATGCGGTCATCTTACGTGCATCACTATCGGCGTATGGTGCCACAAATTCTGGATACCCTAGAGTTTCGCTCCAACAACGATACACATCGCCCAGTAATCTCAGCACTAGAGTTGCTCAAGAGGTACCAAGACAGCACCCAGCGTTACTACTCATCTGACGACAAAATTTTCATTAACGGTGTCCTCAAAAGTGGCTGGCGCGACTTAATTGTCGAAACTGATAAGGATGGCAAAGAGCGGATCAATCGCGTCAATTACGAAATTAGCGTCCTTCAAGCTTTGAGAGACAAGCTGCGCTCTAAGGAAATCTGGGTAGTGGGAGCGAAACGTTACTGCAACCCAGAAGAAGACCTACCCCAGGATTTTGAAGCTCAACGCGAAACCTATTACCAAGCACTCAAGCAGCCAATGGATGCGACAGCCTTCATCACTGGGTTGCAGCAGGAGATGACGGCGGCGCTGACCCAGTTGGATGCGGGTTTGCCAGACAACGAGCAAGTCAACATCCTCAAGAAAAACAACGGCTGGATTAGAGTTTCTCCCTTGGTCGCGCAGCCAGAGCCACTCAACCTGCTGCGGCTCAAAGCTGAGATCGGCAAGCGCTGGCCTATGACTAGTTTGTTAGACATGTTCAAAGAAGCCGATTTACGGATTCAGTTCACCGAGCAGTTCAAAAGCGTCGCTTCCCGCGAGGCGATAGACCGCTTGACGTTGCAAAGACGGCTGCTGCTCTGCCTTTACGGACTAGGGACTAACACAGGTTTAAAGCGGCTCTGTGCTGGGATCGAGCATGAGAACTACACCGATTTGCAGTACATCAAAAAGCGCTTCATTCATAAAGAGCACCTCCGTAACGCCATTACACAGGTAGTCAATGAGATCTTCCGCACTCGTCTGGTGCAAATCTGGGGTGAGGGCACAACTGCTTGCGCGTCAGACTCCAAAAAATTCGGTTCCTGGGACCAAAACCTAATGACTGAGTGGCACATTCGTTATGGTGGCCGAGGAGTCATGATCTATTGGCACGTTGAGAAGAAGTCGGCTTGTATCTACTCCCAACTCAAAACCTGTTCATCCAGCGAAGTGGCAGCCATGATTGAAGGATTGCTGCGTCACTGCACAGACATGAAGCTGCAGAAGAACTATGTGGATACGCACGGTCAGAGTGAGATTGCCTTTGCCTTCTGTCGGCTACTCGGTTTTGAGTTACTACCCCGAATTAAACGAATTCATGAGCAAAAGCTGTATCTTCCCCAGTCTGGACAAAAAGATGCTTACTCAAACCTACAACCGATTCTGACTAGAGCAATTGACTGGGAGATAATTCGTCAGCAATACGACCAGATGATCAAATATGCGACAGCACTGAGACTTGGCACCGCCGAAGCTGATACCATTCTGCGTCGGTTCAATCGCTCCCAACCACAGCATCCAACTCATCGAGCCTTGCTGGAGTTGGGAAAAGCTGTCAAAACCATCTTTCTGTGCCAGTATTTAGACTCGGAAGCACTGCGCCAGGAGATTAACGAGGGGCTGAATGTGGTGGAACACTGGAATGGTGCCAATGGCTTCATCTTCTATGGTAAAAACAGCGAGGTGGCTACCAATCGCATGGATGAGCAGGAACTATCAGTACTGTCATTACACCTGTTGCAAATCTGCTTAGTGTATATCAACACATTGATGATCCAGAGAGTATTGTCTGAAAAGCAGTGGTTTGAGCGAATGCAGTCGGAAGATTTACGGGCTTTGACACCGCTGATCTGGTCTCACGTCAATCCCTACGGTACCTTTCGGCTGGATCTGAGCGAACGGTTACTGCTTGACCAAGCTTAAAGTTGTCATGATATCAGCAAATTTTTCTGGAATCTTTTCACAGTAAGCACTTCAGCCGTCGCATGGCGGCTGGTGACAGCTTCGCTACTTTTACCCCTTTATGGGCGTTGCTAAGTAAAGGCCAATTACGGCAGAACTATTTCATTTACTCAAAAATTCATTTATTCATTTACTCATTAGCTGCTCTAAAACTGCTGAGCAAATCTATTACTACATCAGTAATGGATTTGCCCTCTCTACTGCTATAGCCTTTGAGCCAACGATGTAAGTCCTCTGGGATTTCAACGTTGAGCCGTTTCGTTGCGACCTTGAGTGGTTCTTCCGACTGAGGCTCTGGTGGTTGCGTTGGTTCTGGTTGATGAGTGACGACTGGAATGTTGAGGCTTTGACGGAGTTGCTCGACCGCTTGAGGATCGAAGTCGTCTTGAATTGCTGCGTCGGTTAACGGCTTGCGCTTCGGAGACATTATCGGATGACCTCCATAACTTCGTTACACAACGACTCAAACTCCTCTCTTGCTTCTTTAACTCCTGAATCATTAGGCAGCGTCCAGACTGTTGCTCCTTGCCCAAAGCAGTCGGCGATCGCCTGCCGCTGGTGAATTACAGTTTTCAGTAATGCTCCTTTAGACTGGAGGAGAGTGCGAGATTCTTGCAGTAGCCTGGTTCCCTTAGTTCCTCGATTGAGGACAAGACACACTTTAGGTTTGCCATTTCTGACGCTCTGAACTTGCTGAGCCAGCTTCAAAGCATCATTTGTGCTGGATAGATCCAGTCCTGTAGGTTGAGCCGGGACGAGCGCCAGGTCGGAGCGGAGCAAGATATTAAGGGAAATGTCTGAAAGCATTCCACCACCATCCACAACAATATACTGATAGGATTTAGCCACTTGAGGGATCTCCTCTAGCAACTGGGTTCCTTCGCTCATGACATAGATCTTGATGGGCAAATTCATCTTGGCTAACCACCTGGAGGCTGACTGTTGACCGTCAGAGTCAACCACCGCTACCGACTGACCTTTAGAAGCTAACCACCAGGCGAGATGACACGCCAATGTTGATTTACCGCATCCTCCCTTCTGATTGATGAACGAGATGACTGTCATGGTTTCATTTGAGTAAATGATGTTTTGAGTTTAGTTTCATTTACTCAAAACTTCAAGGAAGTGCTGTGAATCATTGAAAATGGTCCAAAATGAGGAGCAGTAGGTCCTGTTGGTGAATTCAAAAAGAACTGACGGCTAGTTCCTGAGTTGAGGTTTCAGTAACGGTATCATCCGGCTAAAAGACTCTTGTCAAACATTTGCCAACAGTATGCTCATTACACTGTGAATTCCTGAAAGTATGACAGCTCCAGTTCCGGAAAGTCTGGCAGGAGGCGAAGGTCAGAGAGAGGACAACTTACTCGATGATGAGAGATTATTCTGACCCTGACCAGCCAAGATGTATAACCTAATGGAGCG
>JAFAVL010000839.1 GCA_019242465.1 Chroococcidiopsidaceae cyanobacterium CP_BM_RX_35
TGAACTTGCCAAGTAATCTGGTAATTGTCACCCTGGTGGTCGAGCAAGCATCGGCAAGATCTTGATGCGTCAGACGCACGCTCAGACGAATTCCCTGCGCTACAGGTTGACCAACTTCTTGTTTTAATAGTTGTAGAAGCTGGTAAAAGCGGTCTTTCACATGTCGCTGCCCTGATATGGCTAACAGAGATTCTGTTTGTTGTAACCGCTGATTAATTTTAGGTAAAAGAGTTTGGGCAAGCTGTGGATAAGCTTCCAAATCTGTTAGAGAGAAACATACTAACTGAGCTTCTGAAAGAGCTGTAGCTTGATAGGTTTGTAACGCAGTCAAATCAGAGCCAAAAGGCATCCCTGGTCCAGCTAATCCTACCAGCACCTCTTCTCCCTTTTCACTCATTGTGCTCAGTTTGACAATGCCTTGGCAGACTTGCCAAATAGTTTTAGGTTTCAGAGGAATTAATTCTCCCTTTAAGTAAACATGTCTGGGCAGCTCTTGGCTAAAGTTAGATTCATTCTTGTCTGCTGCTACTTGCTTCTGTTTTTTGGTTGTGGACTCGCGTATGTGAATGTGTAGAGCTACCGATTTTTCTTCCCAGCTATTAACAGTCGCTATTATCATAGTGGCATCGAAAGAATTACCCTGGCGCGGAGCAAGGCGTACATTCAACTCCTGTTCCCGCTGCTTTTGTTGCTGTAGCCAGGTCAATTGCAGATGAAAGAGCTGCCGCTCTGGTTCAGCCACGAAGACAGCTATTGGTTTACCAAACAAAAATTGCGGCGGTACATTGAGTAGTTTTGCCGCAGCATTGTTAGCTTCTATAACCGTTCCATGTTTATCAGTCATCAGGTAAGCTGCTGATGCAAACTGAAACAAATCCTGGTAACGTTGGCGTTCCGCTGTCAATGACGCTTGTGCAGATGCTAATTCTTCGTTTTGTAGCAGCAGTTCCTCTATAGCAATCTGTAGTTCTTCCGAAGCAGTTCCAAGTTCCTTGAACACTATTGGCAGCAATTCCGGTTGCAGTTGAGCTGAGGCATCAACGCCGCGATACAAAGTATCCAAGCGCTTGTGCATTACCTGTATTTGCTGCGTAAATATGTCAACGTTCACCTTCTTCCCCCAATAATTACCAGCTCACAAGTTAAACATAGAGGATCTTTGTCTCAAGCCACACCGACCAGTCTATAGATCTTGCTCTCAGCCTAACGTCATACTTTTACAAACTTTGTACTGTTAAAAACAAAGTTATCTGAAAGTATGTTTATGCCAATAATTTCTAAATTTTAACTGCAAGCTAGATCTAATAGGGTTGGTTTCGCTTAGCAGACGTTAGAGTAGGCAATGACGGGCGGGAAGACGACGGTGGCAGGTAGTGTTGTACGATAGGTTTGTTAGGAGGGGTATGGCGTTGATTGACAATCCACCATCGCAGTCCAATCGCTAAGCCTACAGTCCCTAATCCAAACGCCAGCAAAGACCAGTGGTTATCCAAACCACCAATTGCCGCATCAACAATCCCGGCTGTCATTAAAAAGCTAGGTAATGGCTCTCTTCGGTAAGCTGATTTCAAAAATCGAGGCAATGCAGCGTTCATGACAATCTGTTTAGTTTCGGTTCAGCTGTTATCTCAGGCTATTTCTGATCTTAAAACCTATATTCAACCGAGAGGCTGCTTTCTTGTCCGATGACGAGCCTCCCCATCTAATTTATCTAAGACCCAACCAAGCAAGTACGCCTTGACCAGTGACAACTTCAATAATTACCATCAGTATAAAGCCAATCATCGCGGCTCTACCATTTAACCGCTCAGCGTATTCATTAAAACCAAACTTTGGTTCCTCCAACTTAGGAGTAGTTGTGGGCTGTGGTTGTGTCATTACTTGGGCAACCTCTTTTGAGCAAGCATGATTCTAATGAGTTACAAATTGTAACTATTACTATATACATTGTAGGGGAGTAACGGAAGTAAGGGTCCTTTCTCTAAGTCAGCTTAAGCTAGAGACAGAAGTCTAAAGAGGTGGCGATGGACATTGGCGTACCTAAAGAAACCAAGGATCAGGAGTTTCGCGTTGGGCTGAGTCCGAGTAGCGTTCGGGTGCTAAGCGAGAGTCGTCACGCCGTGTTTGTTGAAGCAGGAGCTGGGGCTGGAGCTGGGTTTAAAGATGATGACTATCAACAGGCTGGGGCACAGATTGTTAGCCAACCAGAAGCTGTCTGGAATCGGGAATTGGTTGTCAAAGTTAAAGAGCCACTGCAACCAGAGTACAAGTTTCTACAGAAGGGGCAGTTGTTGTTTACTTACCTACATCTAGCAGCTGACCGAGCCTTAACTGAACACTTGCTCGATTGTGGCGTCACAGCAGTTGCCTACGAGACTGTAGAACAAGATGGCAGCAATAGACTTCCCCTATTGACACCCATGAGCATCATAGCTGGTCGCTTAGCGGTACAATTTGGAGCTAGGTTTTTAGAGTGGCAGCAAGGGGGGCGGGGTGTCCTGTTAGGCGGTGTGCCTGGGGTCAGACCAGGCAAAGTTGCAATTTTAGGTGGCGGCGTCGTCGGCACAGAAGCAGCTCGCATTGCTGTTGGCATGGGGGCCGCAGTGCAAATTCTAGACGTTAGTATTGAGCGCTTATCCTACCTAGAGACTTTGTTCGGTTCTAGAGTTGAACTCCTCTACAGTAACTCCGCCCAAATTGAAGCTGTCGTACCAGCAGCAGATCTCCTAATCGGAGCAGTTTTAGTTTTAGGGCGCAAGGCACCTGTCCTCGTGCCACAGCAATTAGTGAGCAGAATGTGTCCTGGTTCTGTGATCGTCGATGTTGCTGTTGATCAAGGTGGTTGTGTAGAGACAATGCATCCCACTTCTCACACTCATCCCACATACATCGAGGCAGGCGTTGTCCATTATGGGGTTCCCAACATGCCAGGAGCTGTACCCTGGACAGCAACACAGGCACTCAACAACAGTACCCTACCTTACGTACTGCAACTAGCAAACTTTGGGACAAAGGCACTGACAATTGATCCTGCATTAGCCAAAGGCGTGAACGTGCAAAACCATCGCCTAGTTCACCCCGCAGTCCAGCAAGTATTTCCTGACTTAGTTAATTAGAGAGTAGGGAATACTTTCTGTCTATTAGGGATACAGCACCTCACCCGTATTAGAGTCAAATACAAACAACTGCTTAAGGTCTAGTTGCAGACACAGGCGAGCACCAAGACGCGGACGCACATCAGGAGTCGCCTGCACATTCAAATAAATCCTCGAACCCAGTAAACAAGCACGAATCAAAGTCTCCCGCCCCAAAGGCTCCACCACCTTCACCTCAGCAACCAACACTCCTCCCCCCTCTTCTCCTCCGCGATCTCCGCGCCTCTGCGGTTGAACAATCCCAACATGCTCCGGGCGAATCCCCAAATCAAAACCCTGCCCCTCAAACGGGTGTAGCCTGTCCTGAAACTCCCAAGAAACAGGTAAGAATTGCTCACCCAAAGAAAACCCACTTCTTGTGTAGACAACAGGCAAAATATTCATCGCAGGATTGCCCAAGAAAGTCGCAACCATCCGGTTAGCTGGTCGAGCATAAATAGTTTGAGGGTCACCGATTTGTTGAATTCGACCTCGATCCAGCACCACAATTTGATCGGCCAAGGTCATTGCCTCTACCTGGTCGTGGGTAACATAAACAGTAGTAATACCTAGTTGATGATGCAATTGTTTCAGTTCTGCTCGAGTATCATCTCGCAGTTGGGCATCCAAATTCGATAAAGGCTCATCAAGTAGAAATACCTGGGGTTGACGAGCGATCGCCCTACCCAAAGCCACCCGCTGTTGCTGTCCACCCGACAACTGCTTAGGTTTGCGGTCAAGTAGCTGATCGAGAGAGAGCGATCGCGCTACTGTCTCCACCCGGTTACAGATGGTTTTCGCGTCTACTCGTCGCATCTGCAATCCAAAAGCAATGTTCTCTCGCACCGTCATATGAGGATAGAGCGCATAATTCTGAAACACCATTGCCACATCCCTTTGCCGTGCTGGGACATTGTTAACCAAGAGATCGCCGATGTATAGCTTGCCATCTGTAACAGTTTCCAAACCAGCGATTGTCCGCAGAATTGTTGATTTACCGCAACCAGAGGGACCAACTAAGACCCAAAATTGACCGTCAGGAACCTCGAAAGTAATGTTTTCAATCGCTATGACGTTGTTGAATTTTCGCTGTATGTCTTCTAGACGAACTTTTGCCATTAGAGACTTTGGGATTTTGGGTACAGTTAACTTTAAAATAAAGGTAAGCAGCATCATAAATTAAGCCTTGCTTAAAGATAATTTCACGCAAATTATCAGCGGTCATACCGATTGGCAGCTCTTAAAGTCAGTCAAACTTTGCATCCATTTCAGCTTTAAAATACCACCAGGCGTATAAATCATTACGGTTTATGGGTTATCGAGCGCTGCTTTTGTTGAATCCTCACGCTCGTCGAGGAGACAATCAGTTATCAAAAGTTATTGAGCAATTGCAAGCACTAGGCTTAGAGATCGTTGCCGAGTGTGCTGAAGAGCCTCAGCATTTGCCTGACCTGATCCGTCGCTATCAACACCAGATTGACATGGTCATTGTTGGTGGTGGTGATGGCACCTTAAATGCAGCCGTTGAAGGTTTAGTTGATACCCAACTGCCCTTAGGCATCTTACCCCTAGGTACAGCTAATGACCTGGCTCGGACCCTAGGGGTTCCGACTTGCCTTACCAAAGCCTGTAAAATCATTGCCCAAGGTCAAGTTCGGCGCATCGATTTAGGTTGGGTGAATGGGAAGTACTTTTTCAATGTTGCTAGTCTGGGGCTGTGTGTTCAGATTACTCGCAAACTGACCAAATCAGCTAAGCGCCGCTGGGGAGCCTGGGCTTATGCTGCTACCGCACTTAAAGTGCTGCATCAAGCTCGACGTTTCAAAGCCGAGATTCGTCTCAACGGCGAATCCATTGCGGTGAAAACGATTCAGATTGCCGTGGGCAACGGTTGTTATTACGGTTGCGGCATGAAAATCGTTAGTGATGCTGCCATAGACAGTAAAAGATTAGATCTCTACAGCCTAGAAATTCATCACTGGTGGCAGTTTCTGCCATTGATGTTTGCCATCCGACAAGGACGGCACCACAAAAAACCTGGAGTCCGCACTCTTAATGGTCAAGAAATTGAGGTATATACCCGCAGACCTTATCCCATCAACACTGACGGTGAAATCACGACCCACACGCCTGCTAAATTCCGCGTTATCCCTGAAGCTATAGCCGTTTTTGTCCCAGGTGAAACTGATTACCCTGCAAAAGAGGCAGGGGAGCAAGGAGGGAGGGGCGCAGGGAGATATTCAAGCCAGTCATTTTCGTCCAAATAGGCTAGAATTATTAAGGATTCTTTACAGGATAGCTATCCTGTAATCACCCTCTCCAGATCCACAAAATCACTCCTTAGACCTCAGTCCTTGAGCCTGACTTATGATCCCTATTCGCAATGTAGCTATTATTGCCCACGTCGATCACGGCAAAACTACTCTTGTTGATGCCCTGCTTAAACAATCCGGCATCTTCCGCGAAGGGGAAGAAGTCCCAGATTGTGTCATGGACTCCAACGCCCTAGAGCGGGAGCGAGGCATAACAATTCTTTCTAAGAACACAGCAGTTCACTACAAAGATACGCTAATCAATATTGTCGATACCCCCGGACACGCGGATTTCGGCGGCGAAGTTGAGCGCGTACTAGGCATGGTAGATGGCTGCATCCTGATTGTGGATGCCAACGAAGGTCCTATGCCTCAGACACGGTTCGTACTGAAAAAAGCCCTGGAAAAAGGGTTGCGCCCAATTGTGGTCGTGAACAAAATTGACCGTCCTCAGGCAAATCCCCACGGTGCCATAGATAAGGTGTTAGATCTGTTCCTGGAACTGGGAGCCGATGACGCTCAGTGTGACTTTCCTTATTTATTCGCCTCCGGTTTAGAAGGCTATGCCAAAGACGACCTAGATGCTGAAGGGGTTGATTTGCAACCTCTATTCGAGGCGATTCTGCGCCACGTACCGCCACCTGTAGGCGATGCCGATAAGCCACTGCAACTGCAAGTCACGACTCTAGATTACTCTGAGTATGTTGGTCGGATTGTTATTGGTAAGATTCATAACGGTGTGATTCGGATGGGACAGCAAGCTGCCCTAGTGACGGACACAGGCGAGATTGTCAAAGCCAAAATCACAAAGTTGATGGGGTTTGAAGGGCTAAAGCGAATTGAACTAGAAGAGGCATCAGCAGGCAATATTGTAGCAGTCGCTGGCTTTGCCAATGCCAATATTGGGGAGACGATTACCTGCCCGAACGAGCCACAGGCACTACCGCTGATTAAAGTGGATGAACCAACGTTGCAGATGACCTTTGCAGTTAACGATTCACCCTTTGCCGGGCAAGAAGGTACCTTTGTTACTTCACGGCAATTGCGCGATCGCTTGATGCGCGAACTAGAAACTAACGTTGCCCTAAGGGTAGAAGAAACAGATTCCCCAGATAAATTGTTGGTTTCTGGTCGAGGCGAATTACATCTGGGCATCTTGATTGAAACCATGCGACGCGAAGGTTATGAATTTCAGGTATCTCAGCCGCAGGTGATCTATCGAGAAGTGAATAGTCAGCCTTGCGAACCTTACGAATACCTGGTGCTGGATGTCCCTGAAGATGGAGTAGGCAGCTGCATCGAGCGATTGGGGCAACGTCGCGGCGAAATGCAGGATATGCAGGTAGGTGGCAATGGACGCACTCAGTTAGATTTTGTGATTCCCGCCCGTGGACTGGTTGGTTTTCGCGGTGAATTTATGCGCCTGACTCGTGGTGATGGCATCATGAACCATAGCTTCCTAGACTACCGCCCACTCAGTGGAGAGATTGAGGCCCGGCGTAACGGAGTCTTAATTTCTTTTGAAGAAGGCGTTGCTACTTTCTACGCGATGAAGAATGCTGAGGATAGAGGTGTATTCTTTATCACCCCTTCTACTAAGGTATATAAGGGTATGATTGTCGGAGAACACAATCGTCCCCAAGATCTGGAACTCAACGTCTGTAAAACCAAACAGCTAACCAACCACCGAGCATCCGGCGGTGAAGAACTGGTGCAGTTGCAGGCACCAGTCGATATGAGCTTGGAGCGGGCTTTAGAGTATATTGGACCAGATGAATTGGTAGAAGTGACTCCTAAGTCGATCCGGCTGCGGAAACTGATGAAGAAACTGGCTAAGCGCTAAGTTTAGGTGTGAAGTATGAAAGGTAAAATTATACTTCACACCTAATACTGGATTTGAGAGCGGCAACGCCTCACAGCAGCGGGGGTTCAGTAGGATTGCCTTTGCGATAGAATGCAATCACTAGCTTGACTTGAGAAATTCTGATTTTTATGAACCCAACAGAAACCGAAAAACTCTCTAATGACAAGAGCCTAGAGGCAATGAGGCAGTTCTCACAAACCTATGCAAAACGCACTGGTACCTACTTCTGCGCTGAGCCTTCGGTGACGGCGGTGGTCATTGAAGGACTGGCAAAAAACAAAGATGAGTTGGGCTCACCCTTGTGTCCTTGTCGCCATTATGAAGACAAATCGGCAGAAGTACATGCCACTTTCTGGAACTGTCCGTGCGTCCCAATGCGAGAGCGTAAAGAGTGCCACTGTATGCTGTTCCTGACCTCAGATAATGAATTTGCTGGTGATAAGCAGGAGATCTCCCTAGAAGAGATTAAAGCTGTTCGAGACAGTATGGCATGAGCCAAGTCTCAAGTGAGGAGTTTTGGCAAGGTGTAGAGCAGTTTAATCAAGGGCAGTTCTATGCCTGTCATGACACTTTAGAGGCTTTGTGGATGGAAGCAGCAGCTCCAGAGCGAAACTTTCTTCAAGGGGTGCTGCAAATTGCTGTCGCTCTCTATCATTTAGGCAATCAGAACTGGCAAGGTACTGTGACTCTGTTGGGAGAGGGTATCAGTCGTCTACGACGCTACCCAGCCGCCTATGCTGAGATTGATGTTGATGAATTATTAACTTCTAGCGCCACCTTGTTGGCAGCGCTACAACAATCGGGTCCAGAGCAGGTTCGAGAATGGGTAGTGGGCAAAGATGCGATCACAAGAGCAGATGAAGTGTTGCCATTACCTCACATTCTTCGAGCTACAGTACATTAAACCTAATTTATCTCAATGTAGTCTTTAACTATATTGTATAAACTATCTACAGACGCCTCATTTACTACCCGTGCGTCTGCCTAGTTGTCCTGCAATCAGCTTTGACGACCCCCGGAGCTACTATCATCCCCTATGATGCCCATCTCCATTGTCCCTTCCCAGATGCGTCGCCTGGGTTTAGCCTTGATGCTACCAGCTGTCCTAGTAAGTACGCTCGTTGTTGCCATCCCTTGGCAAAGTGCTAGAGGTCAAACAGGTCAAGCAGGTCAAACAGGTCAAACAGATCAAACAGGTGGAGGTGGTCCTCTCACCCTTAGATCGGATACTCAGGAAGCCAACTCCCAAACTGGGGTCCTTACCGCTCGCGGCAACGTACAAATTTACTACCCGTCTCGTCAAATCCAGGCGACGGCAGCCCAGGCACAATACTTTAGCCGCGAACGTCGAATCGTACTCAGTGGTAATGTTTATATTTTGCAGCACGGTAATAGTATCCGGGGTGAGACAGTCACTTATTTAATTGATCAAGGGCAATTTATTGTCATGCCAAAAGCTTCTCAGCAGGTAGAGTCAATTTATATCGTTGCTGACCCAAATAATTCCTCAAATCAATCGTCAACAGCTCCAGCAACGCCCCCTTTAAATCCCAAGCCAGCCTCGAAGAAGTAAGAGCGTGAGGAGTAAGGAGACGGTGTGAAAATTGTCTTGGAAAACATTCACAAGGCTTACGGTAAGCGTGCCATTGTCAATCGCGTTAATATCTCAGTTGGACAAGGAGAAGTTGTGGGGCTACTTGGTCCTAATGGGGCTGGCAAAACTACAACATTCTACATCGCCACTGGTTTAGAAAAGCCAACTCAGGGCAAAGTGTGGCTGAACGATCGAGATATCACGGCACTGCCAGTACATAAACGGGCAAGGCTAGGGATTGGTTATTTAGCACAAGAACCTAGTATTTTTCGCCATCTGAGCGTACAGGACAACATCTTGCTAGTGCTAGAGCAAGCTAAAGTCCCTCGTCAGGAGTGGCAAGCCCGGCTGCGTGCCCTACTACAGGAGTTTCGCTTGGAGAAAGTAGCGCTTACCAAAGGGATTCAGGTTTCTGGGGGAGAGCGACGACGCACAGAACTGGCTAGAGCCCTAGCAACTTCCCCCAAATTCTTGTTGTTGGATGAGCCATTTGCTGGTGTTGACCCAATTGCTGTGTGCGAAATTCAGCAGATCGTAGCTGGATTGCGCGATCGCCAAATGGGCATTCTGATTACTGACCATAATGTGCGGGAAACCCTTGCTATTACTGACCGAGCCTACATTATGAGAGAAGGACAGATTCTCGCTTTTGGTAGCGCTGAAGAACTTTGTAATAACCCCATAGTGCGGCAGTACTACTTAGGCGATAACTTTCAGTATCAACTATGACATCAGGCAGCTACAAGTCTTTCAAATTGCAGGTGCCGTTACCTGGGATTATGGACCGCTACATCACTAGCGAACTCATTCCCCCCTTTTTGTTCGGTGTGGGAGCCTTCGCGTCGGTAGGAGTCGCAATTGGCTCCTTGTTTGACCTGATGCGGAAGGTTACGGAAGCAGGTTTGCCTATGGCGATCGCGCTGAAGGTCTTTCTGTTACAGATTCCCTATTTTGTTGCCTATGCCTTTCCCATGGCAGTGCTACTTGCAGCCTTGATTACTTACAGTCGTCTGGCTAGCGATAGTGAACTCATCGCCCTACGTAGCTGTGGATTAAGTATTTACCGACTCGTACTGCCAGCGCTCGTCATCAGCTTCATCATCACAGGCATCACGTTTGTGTTCAACGAACAGATTGTGCCAGCTGCGAATTACGAGGCAGCTCTGACCCTCGATCAAGCACTGAAGAAAAAAGAACCTTCATTCCAGCAGAGCAACATCGTGTATCCCGAATACCGGACAGTCAGCCAGCCAGATGGTAGCCAAACAGATATGCTCACCCGCATATTTTACGCAGACCAGTTTGATGGTCAACGCATGAAAGGTTTGACCATTTTGGATCTTTCCCGAGCTGGTCTGAATCAAATCATTGTGGCAAATACAGCTGCGTGGAATTCGGTTCAAAGTACCTGGGACTTTTTCAACGGCACCATTTATGTAGTCGCTCCCGATAGTTCCTATCGAGAAATTGTGCGATTTGAACATCAACAGCTACATCTACCGCGAGCGCCGTTGGATCTAGCGGAGCAACAAAGCCGCGATTACAACCAAATGAATATTTCTCAGGCGCTTCAGCAGTTGAAAATTATTCGCTTGAGCGGTAATGAACAAAAAATTCGGAAGCTATTGATCCGCATTCAACAGAAAATAGCCATACCTTTTGCTTGTGTTGTCTTTTGCTTAGTGGGTGCCATTTTGGGCACTAGACCACAGCGCACAAGCAAGGCAACTGGCTTTGGCGTTAGTGTCCTAGTGATTTTGGCTTATTATGTGTTGATGACTGTGGGTGACGCCTTAGGCTTGAGTGGTATTCTCTTACCCTGGATGGCTGCTTGGTTACCGAACATATTCGGCTTTAGCGCTGGAGGATGGTTGTTGATCCGGGCAGCGCGGTGATCGAAGAGGTAGGGGGGCAGGGGGAGCTAGAAGAGGGCTGTTGGTGGGATTAGCTTCAACGGCGAGAAGCCCCGCGCTGTCCCGCAGGGCAGCGACGGGACGAATCGCCGACGGGGTCTGTCGTACCAATAATCTCAGTATTGCATTCATAGACAGGGTTTGTTATTATACAGGTGGTGTTAACTACCCGCCCGACGACACGAACGTACATACCTTGGCTGTATGGTGAACAGTGCGTAGCTAGGGGAAGTGTTCTGAACCATGACAATTGATAGGGGGTTGCATCCAGAAGCATAATTACTCAGTAGTTATCGGGTTGGGTGCGTAAAATCAGTTACCTACAGGTTGTACATAGTCTTCATGGCTAATTGTACGTAGTACCTTGGGACGCAAGGGAAGGGAAACTGCCTGCTGACAGCGATCTGTCGGGGAACCAACGGTGGGAGAGTGCTTGCATTCGTTATAACCAACGTGTTCTAGATAAGTGCTACGCAGGAATGTCTTATCGCGAGGTAAGAAGCCCACGCTGTCCGCTTGCGGCAGCGCTGGGAGAACGTCACTCTTTGAAGTGTTTGATGATTGCCTCAGCAAATTCAGAACACTTTAGCGGTTCTATGGGCGGCTCCATCAACCGGGCAAGATCATAAGTCACCTCAGCGTTGGCGATCGCTGCTCCGATTCCCCGTTTAATCAAATCAGCCGCTTCTTGCCAACCCATATATTCCAACATCATCACCCCTGATAGGATTAAAGAGCCAGGGTTGATCCGATCAAGCCCTGCATGTTTGGGCGCGGTGCCGTGAGTCGCTTCAAAAATGGCACATTCGTCGCCTATATTGGCTCCAGGTCCCATACCTAGTCCGCCAACAATTGCCGCAGCCGCATCCGATAAATAATCTCCATTCAGGTTCATAGTGGCAAGAATTGAGTACTCATCAGGGCGAGTTTGTAGCTGTTGGAAAATGCTGTCGGCAATTCGGTCATTCACCATCACCTTGTCTTGCCACTGACCATCGCCGTGAGTCTGCCACAAAGCGTTAAGCACAGTTTCAACTTCTTGACAAACTTGGGCTTGCTTTTGGGGGGTCAGGGCACTGTATCCTGGTTCAATTTGACGAGCATTGGCTTCGAGAGTTATATCTGGATGGCGCTCCTTGTTACTCAGAATCCAAGATTCTCTCTCTGTTACGCACTCAGCTCGGAATTCAGTGGTGGCAAGTTCATAGCCCCAGTCCCGAAAGGCACCTTCGGTGTATTTCATAATGTTGCCCTTATGCACTAACGTCACCATTTGCTTCGGTTTAGGAAGTCGTAAGGCATGTTTGATCGCCCGACGCACTAAGCGCTGAGAACCATGGCGGCTAATTGGTTTGATCCCAATACCAGAATCTAGGGGAATACGTTTGTTGCCGTGTTCGGGGGTAGAAGGAATCAGTTCATCATTGAGTAGCCCGATTAGGCGATCGCCGATTTCGCTGCCCTGCCGCCACTCAATTCCCAGATAGATATCTTCAGTATTTTCTCGATAGATGATGACATCCAGCTTTTCAGGGTTCCTGTGGGGTGAGGGGGTGCCTGGATAGTATTGGCAAGGGCGGACGCAGGCATAAAGGTCATTAATCTGCCGTAGTGCCACATTAAGCGAGCGAATGCCACCTCCCACTGGTGTTGTTAACGGTCCTTTGATGGCCACGCCATAGGTTTTAATTGCCTGTAGGGTGTCTTGAGGTAGATACTGGTATGTGCCATAGAGTTCGCAAGCTTCATCACCAGCATAGACCTTGAACCAACTGATTTGCCTTTTACCGTTGTAGGCAGTTTGCACTGCTATGTCTATCACCAGTTGGGTGGCAGGCCAAATATCGACCCCCGTGCCGTCACCACGAATGAAAGGAACGATCGGGTTGTCAGGAACAATTGGTTCACCGTTCTTAAAAGCGATTTGGGAGCCAATGTTGGGGGGGGTAATTTTTTCGTACATCCTTTTCAAAACTCCTGATAGTCACGCCGTCGGTCCCAACTGGGAAAACGCGACTGTTTCGATGATAAAATCCTTATCTGGAAGGCTAGCAGATTTCGTTGGTAGGAAAGTGCCTTCAAACTCGCTTTTTTCACCAAGTCCTGACACAGACGTTAGATTTAATGAACAGTCCTTTAAACGCATTCCAATGAAGGGATAACTGACTCAATGACCGCCTCAGACACGAAAAACGACCTCTCAGCTCTGATCCAGTTAACATCCGGATCGGAAAAAGTACAACAGCAACTGCTCCAGCAGCTAGCAGCTGCTGGTAATGCTGGCTTAGATGTCTTGATGGAATTTTTACTCCAACGTCGGTCTGAACTGCCTACCTGGGTTGAGGGCAAAGCCTATCAAGTCCTCTACAAGGCTGATTCCCCTAAAGCCAGAGAGTTTCTCCAAACCCATTTCCCGGCAGGGATTGTTCCCCTAAATTCAGAGCGCAACATCGACTACAGCTCTTTGCAACAATTGCTCAGCGCTCAAGACTTTCAAGCCGCCGATCGCCTCACTCTGCAAAAGCTGTGTGAACTTGCCGGAGCAGCAGCCGTGCAGAGAAAGTGGCTATATTTTACTGAAGTTGAGAACTTTCCTCAGCTCGACTTGCAAACTATCAACACTCTATGGTTAGTTCACTCCGAGGGTAAGTTTGGCTTTTCCGTGCAGCGAGAAATCTGGCTATCATCACCAAGCTGGGAAAAATTTTGGCCCAAAATTGGTTGGAAAACTGGTAATAGCTGGACACGCTACCCTGACGCATTTACCTGGAACCTCACGGCCCCAAAGGGTCACCTCCCCCTCTCCAATCAGTTACGTGGAGTTAGGGTAATTGCTGCGTTGCTATCTCACCCTGCTTGGATTCAAGAAGGCAGAAGGCAATGCACGTTTAAAAACGAGGGATTGGAATAAGGCGCAGCCACCACCTTAAGAATGGCGGATGCTTTGTACAAGAACACTCTTGCTCTCGGTACAATTCTTAGTGCGGAATGCACTGCCGCAGTTTAAGATCGATATTTCTTTCCTTCTGCCCTCTGCCTTTCTTTGGTAAAGACTGAAGAAATTGTAATTTCTGAGCAAAATCCGGGCATCTTAGACTTAACAGCTAATCCCGAGGTAATTGTTAAATGAAATACAACTATCTTCTTCAATACGGAGGGGGGTGGGGACGGGAATGTTAGAGCCTGAAAACAAACTGTTTAACCAGTTGGATAGTTTGACGGCGTCAGTAGAGGAACAGCAACGCCTCAAAGCACTGTCAGAACTAGGCTTGCTAGAGGCAGAGACAATCCCCGTGTTTGAGGAAGCGACTCAGACCGCTGCCCATTTTTTAGAGGTACCGATCTGTATCTTGGGATTTGTGGATCAAAGCTGCCTCCGGGTCAGATCAGCCGTAGGTTTATCGCGGCTCGGACTCATGAACCCGATTGCGCGTGAGCGCCAGATGCCTCGTCATGATTCCTTGTGTACCTACGTGATCGAGAAACAGCAGGTTTTGGCAATTAGTGATGCCCTTACCGATCAAACAGCTCTGTGCAGTGTATTGGTCGAGCAATATGGCATTCGCGCCTACTTAGGAGCGCCGCTATTTGACGCTGTTGGGCATTGCCTTGGAGTGATCACCGTCATGAACCTGTCGCCACGCACCTTTACTACCCGAGACATCCAGTTTTTGGAACTCATGGCTCGCTGGAGCATGAGTGAATTTGAGCGGAACCGATTGTTGAAAGATCGAGAAAGCGTCAGACTTGTTGGTGGTGAGTATGCGGGTCAATCTTCTGATCAGCTCAATTCCTCTGGGCACTCTCATTCTGGAACCGATCTACTTGCGATCAATCAGGTCAAGCTGGAAATCTTGACGCAGTTGACTCACGACCTGCGAACACCTCTGACAACCATCTTAGGGATGGCTAATGTTGTGGGTCGAGAAATTTATGGTCCTTTGACAGGCAAGCAAAAAGAATATTTGGAGATTATCCAAACTAGCGGCAAGCATTTGCTCTCACTGGTGAATGAAATTTCCGAACTAGGCTCACTGGATGTCAGCCTAGCAGCACTCAATCCTGCTGCGGTGGAAATTGAAATGCTATGCCAACAAGTGATCAACACCCTAGAAGAGGCAGTTAATCGGCGAGAGCAAGAAATTCGCTTGTTGGTGGAAGGAGGACGGAGCCGCATCTGGTTTTTGGATAGAGAAAAAGTTAGGCAATTGCTGTATCACCTCATCTTTGGCGTGATTCACTCATCTCCTAATCACAGTGTCATTCGTATTCATGTATCTTACAGGAGTGATGGACTAAACCTTGCGGTTTCGGTTTCCAATCCATGGTTGGGCGATGGTCTGATCGAAGTTAACCCGAAACACGGTCAGCTACAAACATCCGCAATCTCTATTTACCCAGAGGCAGATTCTTACAGCTCCTACACAGACCAGGAGCCACTGGTGTTACCTGTAGCAGATGCTCAGTCTTTAAAAACAAGTCTTTCAAGTTCAGATACTCTGCCTGGTTTTGTCGTCGATGCTGCCGAAGTCCCTAGCCTCCGTTCGCGTGAAAGTCTACGTCTGTTGCTTAGCTGCTATATGGCCCAGCTCCATGGTGGGCAAATTTCCATTCAAGGAACTCCAGAGTCAGGGTATAGATATATAGTCAGCTTGCCAGAGCTAGCGGTAAAGGATGGAGCGTGAAGGATGAATGACAATTTTGACCTTTAGCTTTCACACTGTAGTATGAATTCATCCAATTTTGCTTTATACTTACAAGGTTTAAATTTTTGCAACTCGCCATTGGCACGCAGTTCAAAATCACGCATCCAAAATCTAAAATCCCAAATGCTATCAGTCTGGCAAGCGTTAACTCTATCGCATGTGTCGTTTTCTCAGTGGCAAGACGCCAGCTATCTCCATCGTTTACTAGTAGGGCGACTGCACTCCTGGCGGCAAAGTAGTTGGCTCTTCCAGTGGGCAGATTTGCTAGCAGCGTTGTTAGTTAGTCTAGTGTTAGGTCTAACGCCTTTCGTGTCCCGCGAACTGTTGCTCGTGTTGCTGATAGCTAGCGCTAGCTTTTGGGCAATGCTCACTTTAGCAGATGCGACCGAGCCAGAAATCAGCCCCATTCATCTGCTAATTCTGCTTTACTGGGGAATTGCCACAGTTTCAACGGCTTTATCGCCGGTGAAGCTGGCGGCATTGAGCGGCTGGGTGGAGCTGACACTCTACCTACTATTGTTTGCGCTTGGCACACGAGTGTTGCGATCGCCCCGCCTCCGCTCCTGGCTAATTGTGCTCTATCTTCATGTCGCCCTCATCATCAGTGTTTACGGGCTACAGCAAGGCTACTTTGGAGCATCTGCCCTAGCAACTTGGGTTGATCCAGAATCTCCCATGTCTCACTTGGTGAGGGTTTATAGTTATTTAGGCAATCCTAACCTGTTAGCTGGGTATCTATTGAGTGCTATAGCCTTGAGTTTAGTGGCAGTGTTCGCTTGGTCTGGCTGGCTACCGAAAGCTCTAGCACTAACGATGTTTGCTGTCAATACTGACTGCCTATTTCTCACTTACAGTCGTGGCGGCTGGATTGGTTTCGCGGCGATGATTGTTGTTTTGTTTGTGTTGCTGGGGTATTGGTTAAGTCCACAATTGCAGCCTGTTCGGCAGAATTGGTCACGACCTCTGCTCTTGAGCAGTTTGACTGTCGTGTTGTTACTAGCAGCAGTATCTGTCGTATTTGTGGAACCAGTACACGAGAGAGTTTTAAGCATATTTGCTGGTCGAGGGGATAGCAGCAATAATTTTCGCATCAATGTTTGGATAGCGGTGACGCAGATGATTCACGATCACCCACTTTTAGGTATAGGACCAGGGCACAACGCCTTCAACAAAATCTACCCCGTTTACCAGATTCCTCGTTTTAGTGCCTTGAGTGCTTATTCCATCCTACTAGAAGTGGCGGTAGAGACTGGGTTGATTGGCTTGGCTAGCTTTGTCTGGCTGTTGGTTGTGACGTTGAATCAGGCAGTGCAACAACTCGTGCGATC